>NZ_RQSI01000029.1:0-51504 GCF_003856955.1 Novosphingobium sp. LASN5T | reverse complement strand
CCGCCCCAAAATCCAGAAAGGACAAATCACCCGCTTGACCCTGCTCGTCGCAGGCAGCACATCAACCACGCCCACCCGGGTCACTTCTCAATGAAAATCCCGGGTCACTTCTCAGTGCAACTCAACAGGCCGGCAGATGGCGCAACGTGCGATGTGGTCACACAGGCGATCCCGCCGCGATCCGCCAAATCATGTTAACCAAAATACTTCGGATTGTGTGAACTATGCATAAGATAACTATCCCATTTTTTATTTGATAATTGTAAATATATCTTAAACTGGAATTGTATATGTTTAGATATGTAAATATCATTTAATCGCATCTTCTTTTGTGTTCCTGACGAGGAGGGCTGCTATTATCTGGCCGGGAAGGGTGACATTCCGTGATCCACTCGTGGCGGAAATGGCGAGATACTGGCAAAAATGGGCGATCGAACACCGATCATTTACTTCGTTGCTGCACAGCTTCTCAATGAATTCACGTCGGATCCCTGGACGAGCGGGCTACCGCTAGAGCCCTGACGGCAATGACTGACGAAACAGAATCATCTCGACCTCAACAGGCAAGCGAATTTGACGCTTCCCTCGAGACCGATAGTGAAGGCCCGGCTCACAGGCTACTAGCCCTGCTTGAGAGCGAGTATGACTCGCTGCTGAGGCGTCTCTCAGCGCATCTGCGCTCTCCGGAGGCGGCCGCGGAAGCGCTCCACGATGTCTACGTTAAACTGAGGTCTGAGCCCAGCATCGGCGATCTGCGCAGCCCGCGCTCGTATCTCTACCGGATGGCCGTAAATCTCGCGATCAACCGGCGTCGTAGCGAGTGGCGCACCGTGAACTTGGATGTGGCCGAGCTTTCCGAATTTCCCGATAGCACACCGGACCAGGAAGCTGCTGTCCTTGCTGCAGATGAGATGGACCGGGCTCTCGAGGCGCTTCACTCTCTTCCCCTTAAGCGGCAGGCGATTTTTTTGGCCCGATGGCGTGACGAAAAGCAGCAGAACGAGATCGCCGCTGATTTCGGTTTGCACAAGCGCTCTGTTCAAAAGGAGCTGGTTCGCGCCGAAACCTATCTTCGCAAGATCCTGCGTCGGCCCAAGGGGCAATCTTAACAGCGCCGTATCCCAATCCTGGTCCTGGTCCTGCTCCTGCTCGATCATGGGGCGTCTGCAATTTGGGTCGGAAGAAAGTTGGCCGCCTTTGGTTCCCCTCATGTGTCCCATCAAATGGGAATAGTAGGGCCTCCCCCTTCGAGAACCCGACGGCTCGGTCCGTCGTGCCTCGCGGTGGCGGCCGATAGGGTAGGGCGCTGAAGTTCCCGGCGTCAGAAGTCTACCCTGCAACCCATTGGGGGTCGCGATGGCGGCTTTTGGAAGTGCGGGCGCCGGGCCGATGCCCTGCGCAGGACAGGTGCAGACCCGGGCGCATGCTGGACCGGCTAAACGGCCGGGATATAATGACGGACGGGGCTTTGGCTCAATCAGTAGCCAGCCGAGCCTGGCACCATGGCAGGTTGGTCTCGCCATGCGGGCTATGTGCGAAGACATCAGTAACCCGATTTCCATCTCCGAGGTCGCGTCACGTTGCAGATTATCGCTCTACTACTTCGTGCGCGCGTTCACAAATACAGTGGGGATAGCGCCCTATGCATGGTTCGTACAGCAGCGTATCGTCTGCGCAAAGCACCTCCTGGCCAATACCGCGCTGCCGCTGGCGCAGGTCGCTCTCGAATGCGGATTCTCCGACCAGGCTCACTTCACCAAGGCGTTTGCCAAGGCGTCCGGCCTCACGCCTGCAAAGTGGCGTCGTTGTCAAATCTGCGCAACCTGACATCACGCCGGGTTCGCATGAATTGTTGAGCACCTGCGACACGAAAAATAAAGGAGTTGATCGCCCGGTGTCCTGATGCCCGGCCTCCGCATCCGTTCTCTGACTAGCCATCGAGATCGGGACCTTGGATTAGTCACCGGACCATATTCGTGAATGCGCGGAAGGTGATGATCCTATAGATGTCGACGTCCATTCCTATCTTTGGATGTCGGATGATATTGCCTATTCCCTTTGTTCACCGTCCGCTTGCCGGGCAGCGGCACGGCGCTTTACGAAGGCGAGCAGGGCGGGGTCGTGCTCAGGCCGGTTCCAGCGCGCAGAATCGCGCAGAACAATCACATCTTCAAGATGCGTGAGGAACGTGTAGACCTTGTTGACGACCTCGATCATCAGGGCTTTCATCTCTGCGTCTGATATTCTCGACACCTCCGGCCAGGGAATTTCGCCGTAAGGCGTGACTACCATCACGTCGCTATAGTCTTCGGTAACACTCTCCGGCACCTTTCCGGCATGAAACTCCTCGAGACATGTGTTGCGGACGCATTGCTCGACAAGGGCGAGTGCGATACGTCGGGCGGCCGCATCCGGTATTGCATCCTCATTCATGAAGCCTCCTCGCCAAGGCATACTGTTAAGCGGTATTTCCGGCGCCACACAACCGAACTGATCTCCTCGACACCCGTTCGACCCGGATTAATGAAGCTCCGAGGCTTCAGACAATCGCCGTCATGAAATCCTCTTCGGGCCAGTCCCGCTCGATCCGGCCGTGATTCTTGAGGAGCGTGTTCACGACCATCGGTGACACCTGGAAATGCTCCGCCACGTCCTGCTGATTTTCGTCCGAATAGTCGCCGCGCAGCATCTCCTCGACGACGTCGAAGGGCGCGAGGAATTCGGCTGCGAACGATCGCTGGGCCTTTTGCCGATAGGTGTAGGCATGCGTTGCTGCATGCAGTGCGCCCTCGCGGTTCATCAGCCTATCCCCGAGCACGCGCGCCAGAGCGAAGCGCCGACCGACCTCCCGCTTTCCCGGCAGAACGATGAGCGATTTGTCTCCTGCGGCGTCGTCGAGAGCATAGGGGAGGGCGGCAGGCCCGCGCGGATGCTCGGTCAAGGCGTCAGGGGTCGTGCCGGCAAGTGCCGCCAGCAGCCGATCATCAATGATATCGGCCCCGAGCCGTTCCTGCTGGCGGAGCGCATCAGCGACGTTTGTCCCGAGCTTCCAGGCGGGCACTTCCGGGTCCTTGACAACGCGATACTGGGCGTCGAGCACCACCGCGTCCCTGGCAGAACCACGATGACCGAGGGTCTGGGCAATTTCTTCCAGCCGGCGCGCGGTTAGGAGATCCTCGCTCTCGTGCGGCAACCGGGCACGCTCAGCCGCGACTTCCCGGACAGCATCTTCACCCAGACGTTCGGCATCGCCGATCAGCACCTCCACCGCGTCGTCGTCGAACGCGTCGGGATCGCGTCCCATCAGCGCCTCGAGACGTCGGCGCCTGGCAATCTCCGGGTCCGCCCGCTCCGCAATGACATCCCGCCAGAGCCGGTCGAGATTGGTTTCCCCAACGCCTTGCTCGTGCAAGCGACCAATGATCCTTGGCAGAAATTCGTCGAGGGCTGCCTCGAAAAGTGTCGAGGGGACGATTGTCGGAAATGCGCCCACATATCGGAATGGCTTCGCGTCAGGCTCCGCGGAGGCGTGGGAAATTAACATGGTGCGCACGCCATCCGACCAGATCTCGATGTTCGGCCAGAGATACCCTTCGCCGATCGAGTTCATCTTGTGGGCGAGCGACCAGTCCGGTGATGCCGAGCGGGGTTCCCAGCGCAGGCGCCACCAATTCCATGCCAGCCATTCCGCCACATGATAACCGGAGACCAGCGGTCCCTGCCGGAAGCCGTTCAGGAAAGAGTCGAAGCCCTCCGTCAGCGACTGGCGAGCCGTGCGCATGGTAAACAGGCCGAAGGCAGCCCGCTCTTCGCGGCTTCCCTCGTCGAGGCGCTCAGGCGCAAGTCCAAATTCCAATCCTACCGGCACCGCCGCTTCCATTCCTTCAAAATGTAGGCGCGCATGTCGCGCTCGTCATCGCCAAGCCTGTATCCGTGATAGTCCGTCTCTAGCTCCGGTCGTGTTTTAGCTTCGTAAACCTCATTAGCCTCATCGACGGCCCAAATATACTTTGGAACGCTGCCGTCGCCGAATTGACTGACCATGCCGAGCATGATCCCCTGCTGCATCAGGGACGAGGCTTCCGCCAGAAGAACCGCTCGCAGCGCGTCGCAGGGCGATTTGGAGGGGCGGGGATTGTGCGACGGATGAAAACCATAATCCCCGGGTCGCAGCTTATGATTTGCCGATCCGACATAACGGAGGCGTGCACACAGAGCCTTGCGGTCTTCCACTTTCAGAAATTCTTCGTCGGCAAACCGTCGATCAGGACGGTTTCCCTCGCGCTTCCGGATGCTCATGGTTGGGATCCTAACGCCGCGTGGAGTTCCGCGAGTTTCTCCTGGCAGAGTTCGTTGACGATCGTGCCAAGGATCTCGACGCGCTCGGAGAGATAGGCGAACTCCTCGTCAGTCATCCTGAAATGGTCGGAATGCCGGGCCTTCACATAGGCGTCCTTGAGTTTGAGAAAACGCGCCTCGAGCTTGCGCTTGTCGCGCGGCCACGCCTCGACAAGGCGAGGCGACAGCCGCTCCGCCTGCTGCCGCAGGAATTTCAGGTTGTGACTGTATGGGGTGTAAAATGTGAAGACGAGAAGGACGCAATAATAGAGCCGCTCGCAGGCCTGCTGGAGATTGTAGGCCGCGTCGGGAAATTGCTTTGTGTCGTAACAGAACTGGAAAATTCTACGAGACGACACGGCTAACTCGAACCACTGGTCGTAATAGCCTTTGGCCATGTCATAGGCTTGCTGCGGCGTCTTGGGCTTGGGTTTGTGCAGTTCGCTATCGTCGGCCTGGTAGAGCGCGATGCCGTCGCGGGCGATGTCCATGAAGAAATAGCGGCCGTGCGCCAGCCCGTCATTCACTTCCTGCAGTGTGTGAATGATGAAATTGACCGGCGTCCGCAGCCGGTTGAGGATCATGGTCTCGATGTTGAGACGTTCTTCAGCCTTGTCCCAATATTCGAGCCGGTCGGTCAGTTCCTTCTGGTTGACGATGATAAGCAGATCGAAATCCGATCGGTAGCCGCGCTCGGTGTGGGGTTCATGCACCCAGCGGCCCGTTGCATAGGAACCGTAAAGAATGATCTTGAGGATGCGGCCGAGCTTGCGAGCACCGGTTGGGTTGCCATGGGCATCGTCGAACTCCTCGAACAGGATCTGAATGACCCGATCAAGCTCGTGTCGCTTGCTGGCCGGAAGATGGTCGATGTCCGTTTTCATTGCCTCGGTGCCATTCAACTTATGTGACGGAGAAATCAGCGGGCCCGTCTTCCCAGGGGTTGAAGAGCGCCGCTCCGCTGTTTCGTGTGTCCTTGACGTTACGGGTGACCAGAAAAAGGTCGTTTTCGATCGCGGTCGCGGCGAGCAGCGTGTCCACGACGGGAGGCGATTGACCAACGCGGCGCTTCACCTCGCCGGAAATGACGCCCCACCGAAAGACCACAGCATCCTCGACGGACAACAACCGGCCGCTGAACCGATCGGCGAGGGCGGCGCGCGCGGCGAGATAGCGGGAACGGTCCGGACTTTCCGGGTCCAGATTGTGGATGCCCTTGTCGATCTCCGCGAGAGTGAGCACGCTCAGATACATGCTATGCTCGGTCTGGCTCGCTGCCCAGGCCTTCACACTCGGAGCCCCATTCGGACTGGCCAGGGCCGACACGACATGGGTATCCAACAGCCAGCCCTTCACAGAAGAATATCCCGTCCCCGGTCCATTTCGCGCTCCAGATCGAGACCGTCGAGCCCGAGGCCTTCGAGGAAGGGTACGAAGGCGGGCTTGCTGCCGTCCGTGGGCAGGAGCCGTTCGAGCTCTTCCACGCTGATGACCGCAACAGTCTCGCGCCCTCGCACGGTGACTCGCTGGGGGCCTTCGCTTTGAGCGCGTCGGACAACCTCGCTGAAGCGCGCCTTGGCGTCCTCGAGTTTCCAGGTGCCGCGTTGTCCGTCCTTGGCTTCCGGGTCCTTTCGGATTGCCGTGCCCATTCGCATTCTCCTGACTAGCTAGTCAGATATAGGACTTGGGACGGAGTTTGGCAACGCGAAACTGAGCGCGTGACGCAAATTGAAGCGCCAGTCCACGGTCGGCCTGGGCGTGCCGCCGTGAGCGTGCTTCTGAGCGAGCCGCGCGTGTCGGCTTCAGGCCGCGTCAACTCCCGGGCTATGTGCGGGCGAGACGCTCGATGATCGGGCATTCCGGTCGAACATCGCCATGACAGGCCTCAGCCAGCGTCACCAACGCCGTCCTCATTGCCTGAAGCTTTGCGGCCTTTCGGCCCAGCTCCTCGGCGCGCGCCATGGCCAGTGCCTTGACGTCGCCGCTCGATCGCCCACGATCCTGCCACAAGCCGAGGAGCGAGCGGATCTCCTCGATCGGGAAGCCAAGGTCGCGGGCATTGGCAATGAAGCGGAGGCGATGCACGTCCGCGTCCGAATAGTCGCGATAACCGCTGCGCCGCCGGGCCGGCGGCGGGACGAGACCGATCTTCTCATAATGCCGGATCATTCGCTGCGACACCCCGCTCGCCTGTGACGCCTGGCCGATGTTCATGGCTAGCTCCCGTCGAGCCTCACGGCACTCAGCCGCAGCGCATTGGCGACCAAGGTGAAAGAGGACAGGGCCATGGCGGCGCCAGCGAACATCGGCGAGAGCAGGATGCCGGCGACCGGGTAGAGCACGCCCGCCGCGACCGGAACGCCGATGCCGTTGAAGAGGAAGGAGAAGAAAAGGTTCTGGCGGATATTGGACATGGTCGCCCGGGCGAGCCGGCGCGCCCGTACCATCGCCGCCAGATCGCCCGCGGTCAGGGTCAGTCGGGCGCTTTCGATGGCGACGTCGGTGCCCGTTCCCATCGCGATCCCCACATCTGCGGCGGCCAGCGCCGGCGCGTCGTTGATGCCGTCACCCGCCATGGCGACGCGCGCGCCTTTTGTCTTCAGTTCGGTGATGATCCGCGCCTTGTCGTCGGGCCTGAGATCGGCATGAACCTCGTCGATGCCGCCAATTGCGTTCGCGACCGCCTCGGCCGTGCCGCGACTGTCGCCGGTCAGCATGACGATGTGCAGTCCTTCGGCTTGAAGCGCGGCGAGGGCCTCGCGCGTCGAGGCCTTGATCGGATCGGCGACCGCGATCAGGCCTGCGGCACGCCCGCCGACGGCAACGAACATCACGCCGGCTGCATTGGCCCGATGGCGTTCGGCGGCTGGGGCGAGCAATGTGCTGTCGGCACCGATCCGCTCCATCTGCGCGGCATTGCCGACGGCGATCGTGCGGCCTCCGACAGTCCCGCTGATCCCCATCCCGGTTTGCGATTCGAAATTGCGGACCTCGCTGAGCGTGAGCCCCCGATCGCTCGCGCCCGCGATGATCGCGAGAGCCAGCGGATGCTCGGACCGTTCCTCCAGCGCGGCGGTCAGTGCCAGCAGCTCGTCCGCCGTGAACCCCTGGGTCGGTTCGACTGCCATCAGCTTCGGCTTGCCCTCGGTCAGCGTGCCGGTCTTGTCGATCACCAGCGTATCGACGCCATCGAGCGCCTGCAGAGCCTCGGCGTTCTTGACCAACACCCCGGCTTGCGCTCCGCGTCCGGTGCCAACCATGATCGACATCGGCGTGGCGAGTCCCAGCGCGCAGGGACAGGCGATGATGAGGACGGCGATGGCGTTGAGCAGCGCGTGGCCGAAGCGCGGCTCCGGCCCGACCAGATTCCAGATGATGAAGGTCGCGATCGCCACCAGCACCACCGCCGGCACGAACCAGCCGGCTATGCGGTCGGCGACTGCCTGAATCGGCGCGCGGCTGCGTTGCGCCTCTGCCACCATCGCGACGATGCGGGCCAACATGGTGTCCGAGCCGATCGCTTGTGCTTCCATGACCAGGCTGCCGGTGCCGTTGACTGTGCCGCCCGTGACCGCCGCGCCGGGAAACTTGAACACCGGCGCCGGCTCGCCGGTGAGCATCGATTCATCGACCGGCGAGTGGCCGTCGCTCACGACGCCGTCGACCGGGATCGCCTCGCCGGGGCGCACGCGCAGGCGGTCGCCTCTCGCAATGTCTGCCAACGGCACTTCGCTTTCGGCGCCGTCGGGGCTGATGCGCCGTGCCGTCTTGGGCGCGAGTTTGAGCAATGCACGGATGGCGCGTCCCGTGGAGGCCCGTGCGCGCAACTCCAGCACCTGGCCGAGCAGGACGAGCGCAACGACGACGCCCGCAGCCTCATAATAGACTGGAACCATATCGCCATGCGTGCGGAGAGCGGCCGGGAAGAGGCCGGGGGCGACTGTAGCGATCAGACTGTAGAGGAACGCTGCCCCCACGCCGATCGCGATCAGCGTGAACATATTATAGTGGCGGCTCTTCAGCGAGGCCCATCCGCGTTCGAAAAACGGCCATCCGGCCCACAGCACGATCGGCGCGGTGAGGGCGAGCTGCACCCAGGGGGACCAACGCATGGGCACGAGGTGCAACCCCACCATCTCGCCACCCATGGAAAGCAGCAGCAGCGGCACCGCGAGGATCCCACTCACCCAGAGGCGGCGGGTAAAGTCGACCAGTTCGGGGTTCGGCCCCTCGTCGGCGCCAGGCTCAGCGGGCTCCAGCGCCATGCCGCAGATCGGGCAGGAGCCGGGGGCATCGCGACGGATCTCCGGATGCATCGGGCAGGTCCAGATCCTGGATGCCGATGCCACAGGAGCGGATGCCGATTGCGGCGCCAGATATTTTGCGGGATCGGCGATGAACTTCGCCCGGCAGTTGGCGCTGCAGAAGTGATAGGAAGCGCCATTGTGCTCGGCATGTTGGTGCGTCTTCCCAGGATCGACGCTCATTCCGCAGACGGGATCCTTGGTTTCGCCCGCGGGTTTGCCGTGCGAGAAGCTATGGCCGCTATGGCCATGATGATCATGCATCGCCTTGCTCCTTTACGGCTGTAGATAAGGTCTGACATCATGTCACGGTCAAGTCCCTGGATATCGCGATGGAGTTGCGCTTTCAGGACAGGGCGGGGAGGCTGTGCATAATGTCGCGGCATCTCGCCCGCGAGATTGAGCGTTTTGTCCGCAATTTTCGCGGATTGAGTTATTGGCCCGGTCGGAGACGGCCAGACATCGGCCTTCGACAGTCCGCTGCGCTATTCAGAACCGCTGAAAAACATCGAGTGATCTACGGTTCCACATAGTCCTTCCCAAAGTGCGCGGCGAGTGATGTCGCCTCGGACGGCGAGATGCTGACGTTGCTGACCTCCGAGATGGCGATGGCGGTTGCGGCACGCTCGAACAGGGCAACGCAAGGCTGATTGTCGAGCCGGGATGTATAAAGAATCCCGTCCGCCGTGGTCGTTTGATGGATGTGCCGGCTGGCAGCCCAGGTCTTGCCATAGGCGTCGCCGTGCAGGTCGGTGAAGGACAGGCCATGAACCGATATGCCGCCATCGAGGAGTGGATAGAGCCTGAGCGCTCGTGTGGTGACGATTTCACTGCGAGCGCGAGCCTGGACCGCACTGGACAGGATGTAGGGTATCGCAGGCCGTCGGACGAGCGTTTCGCCAAAAGCCGTTACCAGCGTGCGGGCGGTGTGGAGTACCTTGTAGCTGCCATCGGGGGCGTCGAAGCGGCCTTCGGGTTTAGGCCCGAACGGCCCGAAGAAAAGCGGATCATGGGCAGCACGATGAATCCGGTGCATATGCACGCCCGCACCGACGCGTCGCAACATGGTGGCGGCCATTCCTGGTCAGACCGCCCAACTCGCGACAAGTGCGACGAGCTGACGCAAGGTTTCCTGATCCGGGCGACGCCCCAGGATCGCCAGCGGTGTTTCCTCGTGGGCGCTGAAGCCTTCAACCGGCGTCGTCAGGAGCATCAATTGCTCCCAGGGATGAGTGTCGCCGAAGGCCTCGAGCAATCGCTTGAGATTGGGAAGCGCCTCGCCATTGACGAGCTGGGCAGCCGGATATGGGATTTCAGCGCCATAGGGGACGCCGAGCATCTGCCGCCGCTGCCGTTGCTTCTTGATGGCGACCGCAGTCACGCCAAGCATCTCGGTAACATCAGTGCGATCAAACATCCTACTGGCGCGCTGAGCCATATCGTCGCGGAAGCGCGCGGTCTTCTCGCGCGCAGCCCTGATCGCCTCGAAATCAGCTGGCGATTCTGGCGCGACGTCGCCCGGAGCGATTGCAAGTGCCTGGCGCATCTGAACAAAGCAGACCGGCTATTGACGCTATACCCATTTAGGTATAAATGGGTGTTGTAAGATGATGTGGTCCGGGAATGAGTGAGTCAGACAAGGAAATAAGATGGCTGGGGAGCACGCTCAAGGATTTGTCGGCCATGCCCGACGAGGTGAAGCGGCCACTGGGTTACGGTCTCCGCTTGGCCCAGAAGGGGGAGCGTGCGCCGGATGCGAAGACGCTGAAAGGTTATGATGGAGCAGTTGAACTGATCGAGGACCATGATGGCGATTCCTATCGGGCGGTCTACACCACTAGAATCGATTCCGCTGTCTATGTGCTGCATTGCTTCCAGAAGAAGTCAACGAACGGGATCGCTATCCCGAAACACGACAAGACGACGATTGAGAGCAGATTGAAAGATGCCAGGCGGGACGCGGAAGATCAGCGTAGCGCGAGTAAGAGCAAAGGACATTGATATGGCTGTCGAACATGTAACTTCCGGCGGAGGCAACGTCTTTGCCGATCTCGGCTTGGCCGATGCCGATGATCTCAAGGTCAAATCCGACCTGGCGGCACTGATGCTCCGGTCCATCCATGAGCTCAAACTGAGCCAGACTGTCGCGAGCCGAATGATCGGCATTCCGCAGCCCAAGCTGTCGAAGATCCTGAACGGCAGGTTGGACGGCATCAGCGAAGCCTATATCGCGACGGCTCTCAGGAAGCTCGGGCATGATGTCGCCTATCAGGTCAGCCCTCGGCATGAGGGCGTCGGGCAGGCTCACGTCATCGAGCTGGTCTGATCTCCTTTCGGTCAGAACGGGCGTGCACATGCCACATGATTCTGTCGCCGATCAGCCTCCACCACTTACGCCTGCTACCGGGGGGCAAACGCTGCGCGCCCGACACTTTTTCTGGCGTCCATGGTACGCGAAGCTCTGGTGGGCGACCATTCCGGTCTGGTGGGGAGGGATGGCCCTCTCCACCCGCATCGACACGCTGGAAGCCTTCTATCGTGGGGGGATCGCGGGCTATCTCGACATCCTGTTCTTTCCGATGACTGCGGTCATGGTGCTGGGCGTCGGTTATGTTCGCGAACGCCTGGATAGTTTCATCGGGCAAGGCGATGGTGTGCCGCTGTCCGATGAGGAGGGTGACGCCGAGAGACAGCGTGTTTGGGAAGAGCATGAGCGGATGGTGGAGAGATCGCGCGCTTTCGCCGATCCATTCGACCCCCGATCTGGACCGCTCTGGATCGGCAACCCTTCGAACCCACTGAATCCAGACTACATTGATCCCCACACCGGAAGGCATCGTTAGCGCTTCTTGAATTTACTGTCTCCGTCGCCAGGACTGCCGGCGATGTCGGTCGAGAAACTGCCCTTCGAGAGGACTGAGTTCTGCTCGAGCGAGGTTAATGGGCCGGTGATATCAAAGGTGGCGCGTCCATTGTCCGCATCCTGAAGGTAGCGATTGCGCATGCCTTCGTTCCCAAGGACGCGGTTCGAAAGTTCGCGGGAGAAGGTTGCTGCCGGATCGCTGGAGCGCGCTGCGGCACGCTCAGCGGCAGCAATGGATTCCCGGACATCATAGTTCATAACGTCCATCGTGGATTGCGCGGTTTCGGTAGTGGATCCCTGATCCGTGCTTCGAAAACCTATATTACCACCAAACCGACCGGCTGTCGTTCTCCCTTTGCTAGTTGTCTGGGTAGGTCCTCGTTGCCGTCCTTTGCCAGACCGCGCGCTGTCGCTCGTGGTTTCACTATCGGAGGTAGATATCGTTCTCCCGATTTCGAGGCCGAAAGTGGTTCCCATTGTTGTCTGATCCGCGGCGGAACGGGAGAGAGTTCTCTGCCATCCTGTTTGCGCCATGATCGCCTGGACGTCGCGCTGGAGCGTGTCGGCGACCTGTGGCTTCAATCTCCATTCGCCTTTGCGGTCCATCTCGAATCCGCCGCGCAGCCAGTTGGCGAGCATAGCCTGCCCCTCGGCGCCACCGCCCATGAAATGCTCGATCGTGTCAGGCCCTGCCTGCTTGCCAGCCTCGAACCGGGTACTGGTGTCGCTGCGTGCCGAGCGGCTGAAATCCGTGCCGCTGGAAACCAGAAGATCATTGTGCGCGAAACTGAACCGTGCGTGCCCGCCATTGGCGATCGCGCCAAGCTGGCTCTCGTTGATAAGCCCGGCCTTCCACATCGCAGCAGCGGTCTCCGGGGTGAGATTGAGGCCGAGGTCACCATTCTGGTCCATGGCGATCTGGCGCTTCGTGAGGTTGATGCCGTTCTCGGCAAGGAGACCCTGCATACGGGTCAAGCGCTCCCGATCGACGATCGAGGTGATGCGCTCGTTGCGCGCGCGATCAGCGATGCCCCCGGCGCCGCCTTCGGCCATATCGACCTGGTTCCCCGCTGTGCGGCTCAGCGCCTGGATGAAGCTGTCGAGCCGTGCTGCCTCCCGCGTCGAGACGCCCGCCGCAGCTGCGCCCTCTGCGAACCCGAAATTTTCCGATTGGCGCCGCTGCTCGCCGATGCGCGCCGCGCTTCGCGTGCCCGTTGTTCCAACCTCTCGCTGCGCGTCAAGCTTGCCGGACCGTTCGGCGAAATCGTAGCCCGACGCCTCGCGCGTGCGTCCATAGATGCTGGTCCCTTCGCGGCCGGCCTCGGCCGTCGCGCCATCGGCTGTCCCGACCTGGACGGCCGCATTATAGCGTTCGAGCGCGGCCTCGATTTGCGCCTCATTGCGCCCCGTCGCGCGGGACAGTTGAGTTATGGCGGAACTGCGCGCTTCGCCCGACAGCGCATTGATGAAGCCGATCCGGCGCGAAGTTTCATCGACTGACAGGCCGAGCATCGCCGCCGCTTCGCGCTGGCCCTGATTGCTGCCGCTTCGCCAGCCCTGCTCGGTCGCGACATTGGCACGCTCGACGCCTGCAACATTGTCGCCGGCATAGTCGCGGCGTCCCTCCATCGCGCCGACCTGGACCTGCGCGGACGTGAGGTCGTTGCGCAGCATCTGCTCCTGATCATAAGTGTTGGCGATCAGCTTGGCGAATGTCGGATCAGCCTGGGCGTCGCCGATCACGCCTGATGCCTTGAGCTGGGCATCAGCCGGCGAATAACCGGCGCGTTCAAAATGCCGGGCCGCCCCCTGCATCATCATGCTGTAAGCGCGCTGGTCGCCGAAGGCGCGCCACTGGACGAGGTTCTGGCTGAAGGCCGCGAACGCCTTCTCGCCGGCCTCGTCCTGACCAAAATAGCTCGTGCCCAGACCCCTCAGGGCATCCTTCTCCGCGAACTGATGGATCGCTGTAGTGGCCGCATTGGCCTGGACGGCGCGCGCGACCCCGGGATCGGCAAGGTCCCGGCCACCCAGCGCGGGAGCGAGGCTCCCCATCTGGCGCGAGCCTTCGATGCCGCCGAGTGCGAACGCCGTTCCGCCCGGCGTGCCAGGACGCTCGCCAAGGATATGTCCCGCCTCGCCATAGCTTCGGTTCGCATTGAAGGTCGAACGCTCCCCAAAATCGCCAAAGCTCGAAGCGGCGGCCGCGCGGGTACGCGTTCCCATGGCTGAAGCCTGGGCCTCGAGCGCGGATGCCTGTCCCTCGGCGGTGCCCATCGGCGCGGCGGCGGCCGTGCCCTGGCTCGCTATCCCGAGCGACCCTGAGGTGAAGGAGGTGAACACATTGCCGCTGAAGCGGAAGACTGTGAAAACGAACGCGCCGGCGAGGCCAGCGGCGGCGGTCCGGAAGCTGCCGAAGATCGCCAGCGCCTTCATCGCCGCCGATGGCGCCAATAGCCAGGCATTGGCGGCGAGCGCGTTCGAGCGCAGTTCGGCGAGCGTCGCGGTCGCGCGCCCGAGGGTCAACTGATAGATCCCCGCGTCGATCACGCCCCAGAGCGCCACGAACACGAACATACCGAGGGCAAAGCTCGCCACGCGCAGGTTGATGGGCGTCAGGATGAACAGCAGCGCGATCGGGATCATGAACAACATGATGCCGAACACCGTGGCGCGGATCGTCGGCATCCATTCGTTCGCGACCGACATGGTGGCGAGACCATTGGAGATGACCGCCCGGTTGGCCATCACCCTGGCGGCGCTCGCCGGGGAATCCTCGAACAGGACGTCGCCTACGGTGTTGCCCAGCAGGATGTGGGTCAGAAAGGCTTGCGCGCTGAGCGGCCGGCCAAGCATCATCTGCCCCATCTCCCCAAGCTGCTGGCGGCAACGCGTCATCTGCTGTGCATTGCCAGTATCATAGCCCGTTCGGGTGCAGATCTGGTTGGTGTAGCTTTCGAACAGGACGGGATCGGACAGGCGATCGGAGATGTGCGTCCAGGCGTCGCTGCAGCTGACCGTCGTTCCACCCTTGTCGGATTGCGTGTAGACCGTGGAGAAGGTGGATGGCCCGGCCATCGCCGCGAACGAAGCAGGCAGATCGGTCGAGGTCCGGAACAGCTGGTCATCGTCCACGCCATAAGCCGCCGACACACGGGCGACCGGATAGCATTGGCGGACATAGTCCTTGATCGTCGCGTCGAGGAACACGTCGGTCATCGGACCGCGCGGCGAAACGGCGTTTAGGAAAAGGTCGAAGCTGTGCCCGCCGGCACCGAACTCGATCTTCGCATTGGGGTCCAGCGTGTTGTCGTCGATCGTCTCGACCATCGCGCGTTCCATCATGTTGGTCGCTCCGGCGACGAGTACGAGGAGGTTGGGGACGCCGCCGACAGGCTGATAGGCATTGCGCACGCGGTCATAGACATGGACCGTCCCGGTCGTGGCGATGAGGCCGACAAACAGGCCGATACCGATCAGGATCTGGAAGCCGAAGGCGACTAGGCCCATGCCGGTCCCGCGCACGCTGGCGATGATTGCACCGAGACCGATGCCGACCGTCGCGACGATCATCACCAGCGTCTCGTAGCGCGGATCGCTGAAGATCATCGAGACTAGGCGAAAGGCATCGACCGTCTCGGCGAAGCCGTCATAGGTGTGGAAGCTCGTATCGACCGCCAGGGCGGGCGTGGCGAGAAGCAGGGCGGGAAGGGCGGCAAAGAGCCTCGCAAGCCGGCGCATGATGGTGTGTCCTATTGATTGCGGGCAGCGGCGCCGGCGGCATCGCGCGCGTCGCGGTCGCGCTCCCGCAGGAGTCCGGCATAATTGGTGGAGAGGTTGGCCTGATTGAGAGCTGCCATGTAGCTTTGGCGCATCTGCGCGCGTTGGCGCAGCACTTCGTCTCTCAGGTCACGCAGCTGCTCGATCCCCTTGGACAGGATGCGCGTCTGACAGACATTCTTGTTGTTGCCGTCTGCCGATCCCGCGACGGTCGCGCCGCGCTCGGCATTGGTCACGGTGAAATCGATCGTGCGGGTCAGGTCATTGAGCATCTGGTAGGCGAGGGTGAGCGCGACCAGTTCGTCGGTATCTGCAATCACGGAATCGACGACGCCCTGGCGCACGCCCCATTCGAGCATCCGGTAGACCGGCAGCGTTCGGACGTTGGCGACGAACTGTCGTTCCTCGGCCGAGAGCGCCGCCCGCGTGCGGATCTTGGTGGCGATCGACTGCATGCGCTCGCGGGCGAGCACGAGGGCACCCCGTCCCGAGCCGTCCTGTGCGCAATCCGCACCCGTCGGCGGGAAATTGAGCGTCCTGCGTTGGACCCGGCCGGTCAGGAAGTCCTGCGCGCTTTCCGTATCCTGCGCGGGACATTGGGGAATGGCTGTGAACAGCGGTACCCGGTCGCCATCGTCCCAGCGCATATAGACGTCACCGACCCGGGCCCGCATGACGCTTGCCCAGTCGCCAGCGCCGACGCGCGAGGCGGCATGGGACAACAGCGAGCCGGTACGGAAGATGTCGGTCACCTCCGCTGGGCAGTTGGCGAGCGCGTCCTTCAGATCCTCGGTGGGGTTGTTGTTGTTCGCCTCGATCTTCTCGCGGCTCTGCTGATAGCTCTTGGCGAAGCCCTGCTTGACCGAGCGATAGCCGGTCATCTCCTCGATGATACCCGACATGTTGTCGTCGCCCTTGGCTATCTGCACCATGCGATTGGCGAGCCGGCAATCATTGACCTGGATCGAGTTCAGGAAATTGGTCGCTGCTTCCATCTTCGAGATGATGTTGCCCATCTTCTCGTCCAGCGTTTCGAGCAGATACTGGAACGCCACCGCAGGCGCGGCCTGCAGAATGCTCTCGAGCTTCTGGACCAGATAGTCGGGATCAAGGAATGACATGCCGCCCAGGAACATGTCGATACCGCCGCAGCCGGCTTTCACCTTTGGCAGGCTGACGGACATGAGATAATCATTATGGACGTCGACACGGCCCGACATGCCGCCGGCCGTCACATAGCCGCGCGTCTGGTCCTCGAACGAACCGGGAGAGGTATAGGTGACATTGTCGAACCAGCTTTCCGCCCAGCTCTGCGCATGGGCAGGCGCGGTCGAGACGAATGTGGCAAGGACAAGCGCGATCAGCGCGCGCGCAGCGGTGCGATACCGACCGAACATGGCGGACTCCGGACAATCTGGGTTGGGGGCGGAAGGACTGAGGCCGCCATTGCTCAGTGCCTTCCGTTGCGGGTCGCCGGCAGCCCCACGATGCCGGTGAATTTGGACATGGCGCGGACGCCGACCGCGGGTCTCACGCCCGTCAGCATCTTTGCGGCAAGATAGAGATTGCGCGCGAGGTTGGGCGCGTGGTCGGTGCCAATCGCCACCGGCACGACGCGGATGTCGTCCGCGATCGGCCGCACCCAGGCGACCGGATGTCCGACCCAGGGGAGACCAAGGCGCCCCGACCGGATCATCGCCTCCTGGGCGCCAATCGTGCGAACCTGCCAGCCATAGCGCGTGCCGAGGGCCGTCAGCTTGCTCCAGAGATCGCCGCAGGGCACGCATCCGGGCGCCGTGGTCATCTCGATCACGAACGCGGCCCCGTGGCCGCGCAGCGTCGCGGTGAAATCGTCCGGGAAGTCGCGCGTTACGGGCACTCGTGACAGCCATGCCTGCATCGTCTTTGCATCGCCAACCGGATGGATCGCGGCCCGCATCGCGTCATCGGGCGTCACGGTCTGTGCGGACGCAGACTCCATGCCGATCACCAGGCCTGGGATGCCGAGGAGGATGAGCGCGCGCATCACGGCTTCTGTCCGGTCGAGGCGTCGACAAGATCGCCGCCGAGTGCGCGGGGGTCGGTGGCGGAGACCGGGCCGTTGCCGAGCGCGTCGAAGAAGCCGGCATCCTCGCCCGGACCCGTCATGAACTGTTCGGGCCGGATATCGCCGCGCAGCAGGCGCACCGCCTGATACGCCATCTGCGCGAGATTGGGATAAGCCTCCACGCCGGACGCAATGACCATGCGCTGCTGGCTTCCACGGCGAATGATCATCGTCGTGGGCGTGATCTCTACCCCGAACCGCTGGCTGACATCCGGCCGCTTGTCGACATCCATGAGCGTGACCTGCCAGCCCATCTCTTCCTGGAAACGCTGGATGATCGGCCACTGGACGCGGCAATAGCCGCAGGTCGAACGCGAGAACATGACGAGCGCGAACTCGCCCGCATGGGCGCGCAGGTAGGACCGACGGATGGCGTCCTTCTGCGCGCCAAGCTCCGAGCGGGCATCGCCGACCATGGGGTTTGCGGACTTCGAGTTGAGCTCGGGATGTTGCAGCATTGCGATCTGCGTCACGCCGGCGAACGCGCGCGCCTTGCGCCGCGCGAAGTCCTGAAGCCGCCAAAAATCGGCGACGGCATCGACCGTCAGCACGGTCGCGGCATAATCGCGCTGCTCTTCGATGAGCTTGCGGATCTTCGGCGGGGTCCAGGTAGCCAGTTCCGCCATCGGTGGTATGACGGGTTTGACCAATCCGTCCGGCTCGGCTCTTTCCTCAGGCTTTGGCCGGGGCGCTTCATACCACCAATAGCCTTGGCGCTGTCCTTGAGCCTGCCCTTCTGTCTGGGCGTTCGCCGGCATCGAGGCAAGAACGATAGATGTCGCTGCCGCGACGATCAGCCGCCGCGCGCTCACAGGATGCGCTCCATCCTGGTAAGGTTTGCGATCGGCAGCAGCCCGAAATAGCGGCTGTCGAACCCGCGCGGGTGCGTCGAGCCGACATAGGCCATCCCGGCGGGGATGAGGCCGCTCCACTTCATATGGTCAAGCTTCAGCCCGTTATGGGCTTGGGGCAGGCTGACGCCGAGCAACTGGCCGTTGCAATAATAATGGCCGTCCCAGCCGTTTTGGGTCAGCGGTGAGGGCGTTTCGAACATGGTGAGCCGATCACCGGGGAGGCACAGCGCATGCTTGGTAACGGAGACTGGCTTCGGCCCGGCGATCGGGTGATGCAGGGTGAACATCACATAGTCGCCGCGCAGGATCGGCCCCGGGCTCTTGCGCACGGCAAAGGCCTCGATCGACGGGGTCATGACCAGGGTCACTTGCGGCATCACCAGCGCTGCGCAGAGGGCGAGCGGCAACACGACCAGCATCGCGCGCCATAGGCGGTCGGGGCGCGCAGGCTGATCCGGGCCGGGAGCGCCGAGCGCGACCGCGGCCTTGCGGGGAAGACGCCGCAGGCGTGGCCATAAGCCGGCCGTCCACCTAGCGAGCAACCAGAAGAGCCTGAGCATGGCTGACCTCCTCTTTTCCGCCGAGGCGGGCATATTCTTCGAGCATTCCGGAAAGAGCGCTGTCGCCGAACACGACATGGCTGGCGCGGGGACTGTCGTCGTCGCGCTCGCAATAGGCCTGGGTCGGATCGCCCGGGATCATCGCGAGTGCGGGGACCTGGGCGATGCCATGTTGGCGAAACACGATCGGATCGATGATCAGCTGCACATCGCGCATCACGCAGTTCGGACCTTCGCAGCCGGGATCGAGCCTGAGGATCTGCGCGGTCAGCTTCGCCATCGGGCCCATTTTCCGGAGCCCCCCGGGTACGCCGCGGAACGCCATGACGCCGTGAACCTTCGCCAACTGAGCGGCGTAGTTGCGCAGTGTCGAGATCGGCATGGAGGAAGACACGAACAGGACCGGCACCCAGCCCCTGGCGGCAACGGCCGGCGCGGCCTTGGCGAGCGCCTGTTCCTCGGCGGGCTCGAGCCCCAGCGCCTGACGGAGCGCTTTGGCCTGTCGCTCTCGCTCGGCGGCAAGGCTCGCCTCGCCGCGCGCCTGGGCGGCGCGAGCGCGTGCTTCCATCTCCGGCATAGGCGTCCGGCCTCGCAGGCCTTCGAATGCGCGCCGACGGACAGCCGGATCGTCAGTCGGCGGCAGCCTCGGGTCAGGCGTGTGTCCCGCAGCCTCCTTCTCTCGCGTGACGATGCCCTCGAGCCGATCCATGGCTTTTTGGCCCTGCTCGGCGGTGGATCCCCTGGCATCGCCGCGAGGGGCAACGGGCGTGGCATCCTGTGCCAGCGCGGCGGTTGCGGCGCCTGCAGCCACGAGGAGAGCGGCGTTACGGATTGATGGCTTTGAGATACGCATTGACGCGCTCCCCCATGTCTATCTGGATGTCGGATTGGGCGCGGGCCTCGATGTCCGCATAATATTCGGAGAGATCGATCTTGCTGAAATCTAGCGCCTGGAACTCCTCAGGCGTGAACCCACGGCACATCGGCTTCTTGGCCGTGCCCCAAAGATTGCCGTTGAAGGCCTTAAGCTGGGGACGGCCCTGTTCCTGGATGATGCGGCCGAGCTTTGTGTTGAAGCAGCAATGGCCGCGCGCCTTCTGGAGGCAGATCCCCAGGAAGCTGGACGTACAGTAGCTACCGATTTCGTGACACATGCCCGACGACCGCAGCATGGCGGTTTCCATATCCTGCTGATCACAGCCGGAGAAAAGGAACTCGATCATGAAATTGATCGCGAGGCTGACCGCGAGCGAGGTTGGGTCGAGCCCAACGATCAGCGCGTTCGCACCGGCGCTGGCCGCCTGGCTCGCGGTCGCGCCCGCCTTGAAGGCGACATAGGCCGCCTTCATGCCCGTGAACACGCCTTTGGCGACGGCGATCTTGGTGCCGATCGAACCAATCGACGAGCCCATGCCGTCCTTGACGATCTTGCCCTTGTCCTTGCAGCAATTGGAAAAGGTGGTCGAAAGCCCGGCCGGGCGGCAGCGCACGCCACGCCCGGAGAAAATCTCGATCTGGCCCATACAATTGCCGTCGGCATCGATGCCCCCATTGGGCTGGCTGCCCGGATCGTCCATCGGCGGTTCGTTGACGATCGGGTTGGTCGCGAGGTCCGCGCACTGATTGGGCGAGCAAGCCGGCGGGCCGCCTGTGCTTTTCACCATGCAGGCAAATTGCGGTCCGGCCGGGCAGCTATATTGTCCGGCGGCGTCGGCCACGCAGTCGACCTGCTGGATCGGGCAGAGCCACGCGCCGCTTGTCGTGGCGAGGCAGCTAGCCTGCTCGCCTTCGTCGGCAGCATCGCCATTATTGTTGAGATCGGCGGCGCAGATCTGCTGCGCACTGGCGGCGCTCGGGAAGGCGATGCTCGCGCCCAGGCAAAGCGCTATCGCGAGCGCAGCTCCGCGCGGATCGAGGGGCCGGCTTCTCTTGCTGGGCAGGCCGATCATTGCACGCTCCCCGTGCAGACGAGGTCGGCGCCGGCGAGGCGGACGGTCTGCATCATCACGACCGCCTCGGGAAAGTCGTCAAGGCATCCACAGGCGGAGACCACTTCCTCACCCGGACCTGCGGGGCACTGATTGTCGGACGTGCAGGCGTGGAAGAAGGTGTCGTAGCCGGTTGGCACATTCTGTTTGGCGCCGACGACTCCATCCGGCGCAGCCGCGTTGTTTGCTTTGGGCGCGCGCGTCTTGCAGACGGCCTCGCAGGCCGGAACGGAACCCCTGTCTGGCAGGCTGAAGGCGCGGGTCGAGGTCGCGAAACTGCCATCGCTCTGCCGGGCGCGGTCGGCGAGCATCGTCTCGGTCGAATGGTCGATGATATAGGTGCCGCGGCTCGTATCGGGTTTGGCGATGTCATCGACCGAACAGCGATAGGTGCGGTCTTTCAGAAAGAAGTCGCGGGTGAGATCGGTCGGGCAGGCGGGGCCGCCCAGGATACGGGTCTGGGGCAGGGGCTTCAGGCCCGTCGCGACGCCGTTGATCCAGGTCTGGACGCCATCGACCAATTCGCTGTCGAGTTTGCATTGCGGATCGGCGGCGATCGTCCCGCATCCGTCGACCAGCTGCTCCAGCGTCTTGCAGCTATTGTCGACATCGACATGGACCTGCGCGAAACCCTCGCCGCCTTCCGCGACCGCGACGCGCAACCAGATCTCGTGATCGCCGGCGGTGAGCCAGGGCTTCAGGTCGAGATTGGGATAGGCATAGAAGGTCTTCTTGAGCTCGCATTTGGAGGGCGGGAGGCCAAGGGTGGTCCAGGCGGAAGGGCCCGAACCGACAAGCTGCCCGTCGATGCGTACCTGCGCCCAGTCATCGGCGAAGAACTGTGTGAGGCGTGCATCGACGATCCGGTCCGGCTCGCTCACATGCAGTGTCATCCGGAAATCGATGAGCGTGCAGCTCCCGCCAGCCAGACTGTTGTCCGCCGGGGACCCCATCAGGAAATCGAAGGACGATCCGTTCTGGATCGTCGAATAGCCGCCGGCGGTCCGGCTGATAATGTCCTCCGCGCCGGGCTTGAGCACGGTCGCCCGCCGCTCGATCGTGCAATGCCGATATTGCAGGGATGTGCCGGTGCCGATCGCCGAACCCTTGAGCGCCTGGAACACGCTATTGCCGGTCGAGGCGGCATAAGCGTCGGAGGCGATGGTCGCGGGATTGGACCGGTAGGCGGTCTGGGGCAAAGCGGGGTTGGACGAGCATGCGGTCGATTGCGCGCCCACATATCGGATCGCCGGACCATCGATCACGGCTTCGGCGACGCCATAGCGTGGGTCAGCGGTCGTGAGTGCGCCGATCATCCCGCCGCCCAGATCGCGCAGGACCGAGGGCATATTGCCCCAGGCAAGATTGGCGCCGCAGCTATTGTTGATGCAGTAGCAGCCGGCGAGCTTGGGCATATCGACCGCCGTCAGCTTGAGCGCGTTGGCTGCGTCCACGTCCCAGCGGAAGAAGCTGCACCCGTTCCAGCTGCCCGGCTGGCAGGAGACCACACCATTGGCGCAGATGCCCGACACGGGGACGGGAAGCTTTGACGTGCTGTCGACCGTACCGTCGAGATCGGTGTCGCGCGCGATCGTGACCGAGCCCAGGTCGCCGGTCCCCGAGGGTTGGACCAGCACCTCCAGCATCGTCGCGGTTTTCTGGCAGGCGATGTTGGGCGCGAAGGTGCGGCTGTTGTCGACCGTGGAGATCGACTGACCCGCAAGCCCCGGCGTCACATAATTCTGCTGGAGCGCCTCGCTGTCGCTGGTCTTTGTACGCGACGCTTGCGCTGCGGTGCGCGCACGGTCTTCCATCGTTTGTGCCGAGGCGGATGTGGCGAAGGGAATGGCCAGCGCGACCGCGACGACGGAGCAGGCGGAGAGGATACGCCTTTTCTGCCGACGGGACATTGCGGCCGCGCTGGCCGGGGGTGGAGCGACGCCGCCAGGGGGGCTTGGCGGCGCCGCTCCTGTCCCGCACGGCAGCCCTCGGCCGTAGGGGCCTTGGCGAACAGACCTCCGGAATGGATGGCTGGCGCGTGCGGGAACGGGGGAAAATGATCGGCTCATGGCACCGGTATCCCGGCGCAGCAGATCACCTTTTCGAAGAGCATGAACTGGGCATTGTCCTTGCCAGGCGCATGCTTGGCCGAGGACCAGAGCGATCCCGGACGGCCGATATTGACGCACTTGCCGCCCTTCACGGGCTCCATGATCTGGAGCTTGTAGCGGCTCTTGGTCCACACTGGCTGCGGCACGAACGAGCAGCCATCGGCCGAACTGATCGTGAGCGCGCCGAGACGGCCCATCATGAACACACCGCGCGCGGCAAGCCCCGCCCATGCCTCGACGCTGTCGTCGAAATGGATGTCGCCGGCGATCGGATAGGTCGCGCCCCAGCTCCCCATGCACCAAAACAGCGGGTCGATGACCTTCCCGGCCGCCGCCGCCGCGCTGTCGCCCATGCAGGCAAGCCCGGCGGCGGGATTGCCGAACAGGATGCCCTCGGGCTGGATGATCGCGCCCAGCGTCCCCGACTGCCAGGTGGGCAGCACCTCGGTCATCATGGCCACGTCGAAGCCGTCATTCTCGAGGCAGGGCAGGTCTGTGAACATGTCAAGCATCGCCCAGACCGGCGAGATGTAATAATGCATTTGCGCGAACATCTTGCGGGTGTTGGTGCCGTCCGAGATCGACGACTGGCTGCCCTGGAGCTTGCCGCCGGTCGGCAGGAGATCGGCGCCCAGAGCCATCATGCAGCCGGGTTCGGTCACGACATCGACCATCCGGTTCGGCGACCAGTAGGAGACCTTGACGCCGAACCAGAACTGGATGCCCTTGCGGCAGGCACAGAGCGGCTTGGACGCGGACTGCGCGTCGAGCGCCTTGTCGAGCTTGTCGAAGCTTCCGACCCGAATGCCTCCGACCGTGATCGGAAAGATGCAGGTCCAGCGCACCTTGGTGATGGGGTTGAAGACGGTGCCCGCCTCGCATTTGGAGGCGCGCGCCGGGCTCGGCCAGGCCAGCGTCATCGCAAGCCCGATGAGGAGGCCAGTGACGAAGATGGGGAGGCGCCCAATCATCGCGTCGCTCCTTTCGCCGCGACCACGGTCACCCGGCTCTTCGGACCATATTCGGTGAGCATGAGCCGCGTGCCCGACTGCTCGACGATGACCGGCGCCACCGTCAGTCCGAACCTCTGCTTGACCCGTTCCTCCAGGATGTAGATCGGACGCCCGGTCTTTTCAGAGAGGTCGATCGCGTCGCCATTCTGTGACCCAAGCGCCGAGAGCAGGATGAAATCGCTGGCCCGGGCATTGCGCAGCGCCCAGCCCAGGTCGCGGGGGTGCACGACGACGAGGCGCTGTGGCAGCGTCACATAGGTCAGCGGATTGAAGGTAAAGCCCTTGGGGTAGAGCGTCTTCCCGTCCGGCAGCGTGATATCGAATTCGAGAGTGTAGAAGGGCACGACGCTGCGCACCCGATCGGCGCCCGCTACTCCCAGCGGAGCAGCCTTAAGCGCGGTCCACTTGTCACGCGGGCCAAAGGCTGTGCTCATATCGCCCGGCAGCGTCGCGACCTTGCCCTCGATCTCGGCAAGCGCATCCGGCTCCGCGATTGGCCAGGTGCGCCCGATGGTGCTGCGTGTGCCGCCCGCCACCGGCCCGGTGAGCGCCAGCGCACTGGCTGCGGCCAGGGCGTTGCAGGCGAGAAAGGCAACAAGGATCGGGCCAGGGCGAAGCCGGCGGAGCAGGTTATCGGCCATGACGCTGTCTCCAATGTCCTTCAGGCGGCTCGGGGATGCCGATCAGGGCGGCGACGAAGGCTGAGACGGCAATTGGCGTGAGGATCCAGATCAGCATGCCGGACTCACGGTCGAGCGATGGCGACATCAGCAGCAGCGCGCTCTGGATCTGCATCAGCAGGAAGCCGCTGACCGTTAGACGGATCGCCGCCTGCGAGGGCGTGGAAGAGGTAAGCCCATTCATTTGCCGCGTCTCCGGCGAAGGCGGCTCATCAGCTTAGCGGTGCCGGCCGACAGACTGAGCAACAGCAGGCCCGTCGCCATGCAGGACGCCGCGACGAGCAGCGAGGCGCGAAGCACCATCATGGTCGGTTGCTTGAGAAGGAGCCCGGCCACCAGCACCAGCAGGCCCATCATCACGGTCTCGATCATCACGAGCCGGAAGCGCCACTGAAAGGACTCCGCCTCGAACCGCTCGGCGAGCCGCTGCTCGACGATCAGCTCGATGGCCTCATTGTCGGACCAGTTGAGCGGCAGCTGGTCGGGGTGCGGGGTATAGCGGGCCATGACGGTCAGCCCTCCACCAGGCCGGGCACGGTCGGCGCGCCCAGGATTTCGGATGGATCGACGCCGGCCAGGCGGCAGACCGCCTCGAGTGGCGACAGCCCCTGGCGCATCAACGCCTCGAACGCCGCCACTTCGTCGGGCGCGCTCGTGTTGATCCAGTAGGAGAAGGGATCGACCACGAGCCGGGCGATGCCGAGCCCGAGCGGCGAGTCGATGAACACCTCGGAATAATTGGGCTTCGAGTTGCGAACCGACTTTAAAAGGTCGAGGACGAAGCCCGAATAATCGAGGATCTTGTTGTCGACGGCCCGGTCGTAGGTCGAGCCCTGCAACAGGAAGCGGGTCGCGGCATTTTCGAGGATGACCTGGCCCGTTCCGCCAAACAGCGTGAGGTCGTTCATCGACTGGAGCACGATACCGAACGAGCCCCGATATTTGCGCGCGCGGCGATAGCCCTGGCCGAACGCCTCGGCGAGGCGCGAGAGATCCTGCCCGTCGGTGCGCGTCATGAATTGCGCGGCCTCGTCGCACAGCACAAATCGCGGACGGTCGCGGGCGGAGAGATAGAGTTCCTGCGTGACCGCGTTCACCACCACCATGACGATGACGTTGAACAAGTCGGGCATCGACTTCAGGCGCTCGAGTTCCAGCACGACGAATTCATCGTTGCGGATGTCGAGCGTCGAGGGGCCGTTGAAATAATGGCCATAGGCGCCGCCCGACCCGAAATCGCGCAAGTTGAAGGCGAGCTCACGCGCGACGGGGACGAGGTGATCGACGCTGTCGAGCGCGGTCTCCACTTGCGAGGGATAAGTACCGAGCCACTCGCGCACCGCGTCGATGCCATGGTCGGCGCGACCCGTGTCGATCGTCCACTGGACGGCCGACTTCAGCAGATTCCATTCCGATGTCGTGACGCCCTTGCGGGTGGCCGCATTCGCCATCTCGGCGACGATCGCCACAGCCATGGTGATGGCCGACTGCTTGTCGTCGCCGTCGAGCGCCAATCCCATATCGAAGGGGTTGAGGACGAGATGCTCTTCGCCAATGTCGATGTACCGGCCCGAACAGAGGGTACAGAGCTTGCGGTAGCTGCCGCCGATATCGATGATGCGGATCAGCGCGCCGCAGGCGAAATATTGCTGGCACAGATTGTTGAGCAGGAAGCTCTTGCCGGCCCCACTCTCGGCCGAGACGATGAAGTTATAATTGTTGATGCGCGGATCGAAGAGGTCGAGCGTGACGAGCTGGCCCTTGCGCCCTGTGTAGAGCAGGGCCGGTCGCCCGCCGCCGCGGAAATCCGTCTGGATCGGCGCCATCAGCACCGCAGTCTTGACCGGCATACGAAAGTCACGCTCGAGCAGGCGTAGCGTCGTTCGGTCAGGGTAAAGCCCGAAAGGCAGGCTCATCACCAGTAGCGTCGGGTTGAGATAGCTCTCCTCCTGCATCGAGAAGGGCAAGGGTTCGCCCTCCCACAGCCGCTTGGCGCGCGCGGCGAGATCGCGGGCATGGGCGCGGTCCCTGCCGAACACCCAAATCGTGGGAATGACGCGGACGAACTTGCTGTTGCCCGCCTCGTCAAGGATCCAGCCGATCTCCTCGATCTGCTTGCCGACCTCGACCGCGAAGCTTCCGGCTGCCTTCTGCGCCGACAGAATTTGCGCGCGCTTATGAATCTCGAACTGCGAATGATCGAACAGGATGTTGAGCGTGTAGAGAAACGGTCCGCCGATCTGGTCACTGTCCTCGGACGCCCCGCGCATCCCGCCCATGAAGCGGTTGGCCCGTTCGGCGGTGATCCGCCGCGCCGGCGCCTTGGGGGTCAGGCAGCGCGCGACCTGATTGCCGAGGAACACCTCCGCGCCCTCGAACACGAGATCGGGTCCCGCATCGATGATCTGTTTCGCGATCGGCGGCGCGCCGACGGTGGTGCCATCGGCAAACACGCCTGGCGCCGGGTTCGCGACGCCGTTGAAGACTCGACGATAGAAGGCGACCATGTCCTCGGGCGGCAATCTGCGGATGCCGAGTTTCGACAATTGCTCCTCGACCTGTCGGCGCAGATCCTCGCCGAGCGGGCGCCTTGTCTTGATCGACAGCAATGTCCGGAAGTTGCGGACCGGGATGCCGTGCAGCGCTTTGAGGCCATGACGTCCCTCGCTCAGATAGGCGCGGGTATGGCGCGCGGATGCCTGAATGAGCGGATCGTCGCGGATCTTGAGGTCAAGAAACGCATCCAGCGCGCCGTCGATCAGCGGGTCCGCGAAGGTGTGCAGCTGCAGGACCGTGCCGTCGGGGAAATGGATATTGAGCAAGCCCTGCAGCGCGCCCTGGACATGGGCGAACATATAGGCGGTCGGCACCAGCTCCCAGGCATGACCCCAGGTGTCGTCGATGCACAGGAATGCTTCCGTATCCTCATCCCATGCGACGAGCGGGAGATGATCTGAAAAGCTGTCGCGCCGGACGGCACTGCGCAACCGCTTATAGCTAAGCGCGCTCATGGCTTCGGCTCCGGTGCGGGCGGGGCGTTCGTTTGGGAGACAGGCGCCGGGGCAGAAGGAGCGATGACGGACTCCTGAGCCGGTGCAGGCTCGCCGTCCGGCGCGTTGGTATCGCGGACCTGGCCGAGGATCGGCGCCTGGGATGCGCGGTCGGGCGAGGCGATGAGGGCGCCGCCTACCACCCAGACAGGCTTGTCGGTCACCGAATAGACATAGCGCGGCATATAGAGACGGTCGGGGCGCTGGCGATCTGCATAGGGCAGGATCAGCGTGCGCACCGTGCGCGCCGGCTTCAGCATCGGCGTGACGGGCGCCTCGATCAGACCCTTGAGTTCGCGATAGACGCTGTCGCGGTAGCTGCCATAGGCAGTGCCGGCAGCCTCGGCCTGTGACCGCATGCCCGCTCGGTCCGCATCCTGGCCGCGCAGCATGGCGCGGTCGTTGGTGACTTTGGGGTCGGACTTCGACGCGACGCCGGCCACAGCGTCGGCATAGGCGCGGTCAGGATGGATGCACTGACCGTGATCGCTGTTCTTGCAGTCGAACTTCTCCGAATAGGGCGACATCATCGAGCCGACCGTGGCGCAGCCGCCTAGGGCAACCAGCAGGCTGAGCGAGAGCAGCGAGCGATGAAGAGACTGATGGGCCAGCAGATGCATGGCGGAGACTCCTATGGACTGGGGCGCGGGGAGCATCAGAATTTGCTCCCGACCGATGGCTTGATCTCGAGGGCGAGGCCCTCCTGGATGACGACCACGACGTCCTTCGCCGCGCCGACTTCGACGACGGGGCCGGCCTGGCGGGCCAGATCGAGATAGAAGTCGGTGAGCTTGTCCGACGATTTGGACAGCCCTCCGGCAATGCCGGTCTTCACGGCGTCGCCGGCATCGAGGCTCCGCACGCTGCCCAGCGCTGACGTCGACAGGCTGCCGAACGATCCTTCGACGCTCTGTGAGATGCCGGCGATCGTGCCGGCGATGAACGAGCGGGCGAGCGTCGCGCCGGCACGGGTCACGACCTTGCCGGACAGGCCCTTCTTGCCGTCGGCATCGACGAAGAAACCCTTGATCGCCTGATCGACGACTGCATGACTCTCAAAGTCCACGCAGGAGATCGAAACCAGCTGGATCTCGACCCGCTCCTTGGCGAGGCTGCCGGTCGCATTGCCGATGACGAAGCAGCCGGCGAGATTGGCCTTCACCTCGTTCGGAAGCACGGCGGGCGCCTGGACCCGGGCGATGATCGGCTCGGGGTTACTGGTCGCGTCCCGGCTCGCCAGCGCGTCGATGCCGGTCAGCAGCCGCGCCTTCATGAAACCAGGTGGCAAATAGATCGTCCGCTTCCCTTTTTTTGATGCAGCCCCGCCGCTCGCGCCTCCCTCCGCTCCTTGCGCGGCGGTCGCCGCGCCGATCGCGCCGATCTGGCGCTCGGTAGGCGGAGCAGGCGGTGCCGGGGGCGCGGCAGGCGGGGTCGGCGGTGCTGGAATTTCGTCCGCCGCGCCCTTTGCCTCGCGAGGTACGGGCGGATAGGCGGGCGCCTCGCCGGGGATCGCGGGCGGGAGATCACCGCCATCGCCTGCTGCTGGCGTGTGAGCGCCAGCGCTGCCACCGGGAACGACCTTGCCCTCCTCGATCGCGGTGACCCGGTCGCCGAGCAAGCTCTGTCCGTCGAGGATCTTCTGGAGGTCGCCGCGCAGTTTCACCTCGAGGCTATCGCCGCGAAGCCCTGCGCCCATATCAAGATTGCTGGCCTGGGGCGCCTTGGGCGCTTCCTTCTTTCCGCTAGAGCTGGCGGTGTAGAGGCCGAGGCCGAGCAGCGCGATCGTCGAGACCACGCCCAACTGCTTGGTGCGCAGCTTCTGATCCGAGGTAAGTTTCGACCACTGCGCCCTCAGATCGAGCAACGCGGGGCGGGGCGACGTATCGTTGAGGCTTTCGTCGCCACCGGCACGGGGCGTCGCGGCCGGAGACGTCTGCGGAGTGTCCTCTGGCGTCGTCATGGCTGAACGCTCCTGCGAACGACGATCAGCCGCGCAGTCTCACCTGGACCCAGCGTGAGGCGATCGATCGTGATGGCGAAGATGTCGGCTCCGAGCGCGGTATCGAGAAAGTCGCGCTCATCGAGCGTGGTGGTAGCAACAGCGCGGACGAGATATTCGCTGACCGACAGGCCCGCACCCTCAACCTCGAGGCGGCGTCGTTCCGACAGCGAGGCGGTCGGAAGATCAGCGAGGATCAGCCGGTCGCGCGAGGGCGCCACTTCGGAGAAGGAGGCCGGTACCCGGTCCTGCAGGATCGCCAGCGCAATCCCGACCGCCCGTTCCTCTTCGACCAGCGGTCCCAGGAGCGCGTCATTGGCGCGGGCGCGCTGCGCGCCGCCGGGAACCAGCGTCACCGTTTGTGCCGGAATATCGGCCGGTTCGGCATAGAGCGGGTAGATCGCGCCGTTGCACGAGACGAAGAATTCGGAAGGGGTCGTCACATAGGTGCGCGTCTTGGCCCCCATATCGTCGGTCTCGAGCACGAGGAACTTGACCCAGGCGTCCGAACCGCCGCGCTCGACGGCGAGGCCCTTTTCGGCCGAAAATTTGACGTCCTCGATTTCGCCGCCCACGCAGACGATATGATTGACGTCACGGTTGGACAGCCGGATGCGGCTTGTCTGGTCGGGCAAAGCCGCGATCGACTGGGCGAGGGCGGGCGAAGCGGCAGGGATTGTCGCGGCCAAGATCAAAAAGGCGGGTGCCCCGGCAAGGCGGACACGCCTCGCCCGATTACCGGATATCGGCATTGAAATTCTCCTCCTGCAGGGCGGTCAGCCAGAAACGGCCATTCTCGAGCGCGTAGCGAATGCGCAGATTGCCCCGGAACTTGCGGATCACGCCGCCGATCACGCGGACTTTCTCGACGGGGACAAGGATCTCGCTGCCCGTCCAGGTGACGGGCTGGTCGCCCCGGATATAGGTTGCGATCGAGAGCGTCGGATTGTTGCCGAGCTCATCGAGCAGCCGGTTCAGGCTGTCGCGCAGGCCATTATAGGCGCTGGGATGCGCGATCCGCAGCAGCTCGTGGAACTGCCGGTCAGCCGAATAGGCGGAATAGGTGCCGGCAAGGCCGACGATGTTGAAGGTGATCGCCCGGAGATAGGCCTCGGAGGGCTTGTTGCCCGTCACATAGAGGTCGCCGTCCGCGCCGAACGGGACGATCACCGTTCGTGTGTTCTGGTTCGAGGTGTAGATGACCGTGCCCAGGACCGCGGTGATGCCGAAGAGGCCGGCGATCGCGACCTTGAGAAGTCGATTTTCCTCGAAGAGGTTGGCCGATCCCTGCAGGTAGCGGTGCAGGTGCCAGCTCGGCCGCGTATCGCCGATCATATCGGCCTGGGGCTTGCGCCTGAAGGGAAAAGCCATCTCGCTTACTCGAAAAAGCGGGTCTGGGTCGGACCCGGATAGTTGCGGAAGCGGGCGAGGCCCCAGCGCCAGGCCAGGTGCGGGATGAACCCGCGCGGCTTGGTCCGCTTCCAGGGGATGAAGAGGAGAAGGGCGCCGATGAGAGCCCAGCCGATGATCCCGCCGACGATGACCGCGACGAAGATCGTGGACATCACGACGATGAACTCCTGACTGTCGAACCAGAGGATCTGGAGCGGCCGATGCAGGAACTGTGGCAGACGTTCGTCCACGCCCTTCTCCCTTGCTTCACCACGCCGCTGGGCGTGGGTTCCGGAAGGCGACCATCGCCTTCCGTCTCGTGAGGGCGGCCGGCCCGCCCGGCGCGCCCGGTCCTGGTCTCAGATCAACATGCCGAAGGTCTGGAGGATCGAATCCGCCTTGATGAGGCAGACCGCCGCCACGATCGTCGGGATGCCGATCATGATGTTCGAGAAGAGCCGCGAGACACCGAACAGGAAGGCGGCAACGCCGCCCACGAAGCCGAGCGGACCCTTTACACCCTGGTTCACGACGATGTCGTAGATGTCGTAACCGAGGTCGCCTGCGGCAGGGGCCTGGAACGCGTAAGCGACGCTCGTACCAGCGATCGCGGCCAGGAGGAAAAGGACCGCCGCGTCGATCGTGCGGAACGTCCTTCCCCGAAGCATAGTCAACATATGCAGTCTCCTTGTGCGTGGGGCCGTCCAGGACATGCTTGCCGGTACCGATCGGTGGTCGTGTCCGGCCGGCGGCAGTGCTGGACGGCCCCTGGAGGCGCGCTCCCGCCGGCATCTCGGTCCCGGCGGCGCGTTGAACGCGCACGCGAGGTCCGCCAAAATCGTCAACTGTCGCCGTCAGGGGCTGGGCTTGGGTTTGGGGCTCTCGGCGTCGAGAAAGGCCTCGAGCTCTGCTTGCTGGAACCCCGACACGAGCTTCCCATCGACGAAAAGCGTCGGCGTGCCCGACACGCCCATCTTGCGGACCGTGTCCGCGTCGCGTGAAACCTTCTCGGCACCTGCCCGGCATTTGAGCAGCGATGCGGGCTGCGCGCCGGCATAGACCGCCTTGAAGGTCGCCTGGGGGTCAGGCGAGCACAGGATGTGCTCGGCCTTGGCCGCCGCTTGCGGGTGGATGCCGCTCACGAAATAGACGAGGCGCTGGACCGGCTTGCCTTCGGCCTCCTTCGCCAGCCAGAAGCGCTCGAGCGCCTGGCAATAGGGACAGTCGGGATCGGTGAACTCAATCACCTTAGGGGCGCCTGCGGGGCCCACGACCAGCGCATCGGCAGGATTGATGGCGCCGACGCGCTTCCTGGCGCTGGTGTCCTGCGCCAACGCTGTCAGATTGACGCCATTCTTGTCGTAGATCGCTGCGAAGAGGAGATGCTGGCTCTCCGGCGCGAAATAGATGACTCGTCCACCCGCAACGGCCTGATATATTGGGCCTTTGACAGGCGCCGAACCAAAGTCCTCGAAGGTCAGGTTGGTGAAGGTCTGGCGCAATTGACGCTGAGCTTCTGCGGCCGCGGCCGTGAGGGGCTCGGCACCGCTATCCTGAGCGTAGGCGGGTGCCGTTGCACAGAGCAGGGCAGCCGAGATCAGCTTAGCGCTGCGGAACATGGTTGGGCTCCGGACGAACGAGGGAGGTGCACGCGAAAAGTCGGCTGTCGAGCGTTAGCGCGCTGCCGATCTTGATTGCGGCAGGGGCGACAGGCGGCAAAGAGCGTGCGGTCTTTTCGCGGATGGAAAAGCCAAGGTCGCTTTGAACGACGGCGAGCTGGGGGCCGCGAGTGCAAGGGTAAGCCTCCGCATCGGGCCGATAGGTTTGAGCGCTGGCCGGTACAGCGCTTGCGCAGAGCAGCAGGGCTGCCGCAAGCGCCGGTAATGGGCATGGGAAGTCCATGGCACATGTCTCCTCGTGGCGCCGCGAGGCGCTCGGGTTCGGGGTTTGGTTAGGCCGGGTGGATGGCCGGGACTTGAGTCCGCAGTGGCCACCGATCCGGTGCGTCCCAGGGCATGACGATCAGGTATCGCCGCTGCAATAGGGAGGGCACTGAAGTGCCGAAGCGGTGAAACAAAGCATCGGAACGACGAAAGTGAGGAGTTGATCTCGCGATGCGTTGAAAAGATCAAATTTGGAAAGAAGCGGCACTATAATGCCGTTTCTGCTTCCATTCGTCGTGAAAATGCTCCCGTTCGGCTCGCCGGCGCGGGACAATGCAACAGCTAAGGCAGGAGAAGGAGTGATGGCTCGAGCTAGACGCAGTTTCAAACTCCGGCTTTCGCCGGCAGGGCTCGACGTTCTTATCGACTCGCATTGCCACCTGATTCGCGTTACCCGGTCCCTGATTGCGTGGGGAACGACCCTTCATGTTGCGGTCGAACATCTCAGCACCTTGTCAACCACCGAAATCGTCGACCAAATGCAGCTCCAGGAGCTTGATTGTCTAGGTGGCGCCGAAGAGCACCATGTCGGAGCGTCCAATCGGCTCTGGGATATCGCCACAAGCATTACCGAACGGGTACAGAAGACATCGCCCGAGGGTCGCCAACCCAATCTCGGTACAATTTATCTCCTGGCGCTGATGCAGATCCCCAAGGCAGGTAAATCAGACCTGATAAACGCCTTCGATCGCGCATTGCAGTCTGGAGCGCGAACACCGGCAAGTCGGGAGGTTGATGATCTTGCCGGATAAATAGCGACAAAGTGGCCGAGGTTGTGTCTTGACGGTGGTGGTAAGTACACCTTAGCTTTCAATTTAACGAATTGCCTTGGCGGGCGGTATCTCCCGTAAGGAGACGCGGACATGTCGCATGATTTAGCGACTTCCGTTGCCGAATGTCCAATCCTGTACGTCAAAGTGCAGTCCGGGCGGCAAATTGAAGAGGCACGGAAGAGACTTCGCCTGACGCAACGCGATCTGGCGAGAGAACTTGGCATGGGTGTACGCTGGCTTCGCGAGATCGAGGCCGGCAATCCCCGCTCGCGGCTCGACGACCATCTGCTCTGCGCCTACAGGCTCGGACTATCGACGGGTCATATCCTGATACCGCTGCTTTTTGCGGGCCAACGGATGTGCTTTCCGCGACAGCTCGCGATGGGCGACCTCAGCGATCTTGAGCGGATGTGTATCGAGATGATCGCGCAGCGGAACCTTGATCATCTCACGCGCGCCCTCACCCCGGCCTGGCAGGTGGCGGCAATTCCTGCGGGTGCTGGATTATGATGTCAGCGATGGATCCGCCGCTTCAGGAAATGCTCTACAGATCATTGAAAGAAGATTACGCTGCGGGCGTATTTTCCCCAGGGCGCCGGCTCGATGTGCAAGAGATTGCAGACCGATATCGCGCAAGCAAAACGCCTGCGCGGGAAGCCCTCTGTCGGTTGATGGGCGAGGGATTGATAGAGCCGCACCCCGACGGTGGTCTTCGATTACCTATGTATAGTGGTGAAAGGTTGGCCCACCTATATGCGTGGAACATGAGCCTTCTCATGGGTCTGGTTCACGAAGTCAGACTATCAGCGTTGAAACGAGCAATTGAAGAGGCGACCCCGCAGAATCTGCAACGGACGCCCGTAGCAATCTCGCACGCGGTGGGTTCGCTATTTCTTTCCCTTGCATCGGCGACGGGCAATGAGTTTGCGGTCTTGTCTGTCAGCAACCTGAATGAACGGCTCCATTATGTCCGAATCGGCGAAATTCAAGATCTCCGCGACGCCGCGAAAGAGGTCAGAATTTTGACAAATATTTCGGTGACGGATCTCCAAAAGAGCATGCGGCGCAGGCTTGAGGCTTATCATATGCGGAGAATTGACCGGCAGAAGTCCGCTTTCAGATGAGCGGAAGACCGTCAGCCTGTCTAAAATCTTCGTGTAATCAGCATCTTGGACAATTTGTCGTGCTTTGGAAAGGGAATCGTGTGGATTTCCAGCCATCTTGTCGGGGTATATTTCGGGAGATCGCTCAGAGATCAATTTATCCTCCTTTGGCCACAAATCAGTGCGGCAATTGAAGAGGAATGAACCATGCAACGGAAGAACGACAAGCGTGACGTGAAGCGCCTCGATCTCGGCGGGGTCATGCAGCAGACCAAGGGCGGCGCCATGTCGGTCAACGACAACCAGAACGGGCTTCGTCCGATCTTCGGCGGTCTCTCCGCCGACTGACCAGGATGCCTCGGAACGTCCGTTGGCTCGATCGCTGCGGACGTTCCCTTCTGTATGGAAAGTTAGCGATGGACCTTCACATCAAGCCTGGATTGCACTTTTGCACGGTTGATGGTCGGACCATCTTTCTTGATGAGGATACGAGCCGGTATTTTTGCATTCCTGAGGATGTCGATCGAGCATTTCAACGCCTGATCTTAGCGAACGGAAAGCGCTGCGAGATCTCCGAAGATGCCTTGATCGCCGACCTGATATCCCTGGAGATAATTCAAGGCGAAAATGCAAGGAAAGGCGGACTGACGACACCCGCTTCTGTCGTCGAGCCGAATGGCGATCTTGGTCGGCTTTCCATCCATGATGCACCAGCAATCGAAATTGCTGCAGCCCTCTTCGAACGGCTGCGCTCAAAGCGGATCGCGGCACGCCGAGCCATCGCTGACGTTCGACGCCTGATAGCGCAAGAGCGCTTGCGGTTCGCCCACCGACGTTCAGCGTGTATTCCGACCTCGAACCTTGCCGTGTCAGCGGCCTTCGAGGTCAGCGATTTTGTGTTTGGCCGCCATGATCGTTGCCTACCGCGGGCGATTGCGATCATCAGACGGTGCTTGCGTGCGGGCCACAATCCCTCCCTAGTGATCGGTGTGCGGATCAACCCGTTCACCGCCCACTGTTGGGTGCAGCAAGGTTCGGTCGTTGTTGGCGATTCAATCGACATCACGCGGATATACACCCCGATATGCGCGCTGTGAGCGCTCCGCGATTTCTGATTGATCGGGCTATTCCCGACCGGAGGCGGGTCGAGAAAGCTGCGGAACGCTTCCGGCTCGAATTATGCTTCGATGCATGTGGAGTCCGGGCTTTCGTGTCGCCCGGCTACGGCATTCGCCTCGGTGGAGATCGTGGCGTAATTCTCGGGACACTCTTCGACCGCCACGGTCCACCAGAACCCATAGGCGAAATGAAAATGGATCAGCAGAAGCTGATCTCTGCTAGAGGCGAGCGCGCCCTCCTTGAGAACTATTGGGGATCCTACTGTTCTCTCTTAAGTGATGGAACTGATTTCAACGTTATGCGCGATCCATCTGGCGGGCTGCCGGCCTACCATTCGGGCGCTGCTGGTTCCTGCGTGATAGGCTCCGATCCCGAGATCATAGCCGCCACTGGACTTTGGAAACCCGCAGTATCGTGGGAAGACTTAGCGATCCATCTATACACGCGGGGGCTACCAGGCCCCGTGACGCCACTTAAGGGGTTAGCTGAGCTGCTGCCTGGCACTGCATGCAACATTTGCGATGCTTCGATGAGCGTTAAAGAGTTGTGGTCTCCCTGGGATTATACACCGTTGGGATTCGTATCCGATATCTCCGACCAGGCAGAAATCCTTCAACGAACTATCCAGAACGTGGTTTCGTCATGGTCTTCGAAATATCCCTCAATCCTGATCGGTGTTTCTGGGGGACTAGATTCATCCATCGTCGCGGCCAGTATCCCAGCTCGACGAACGGAAGTTGTGGGTGTTACCCTCGTTACCGACGATCCAGATGGCGATGAAAGGCTCTTTACGAGGTATCTTGGGCGTGAGATTGGGCTAGAAATTCTCGAAATACAGTATGATCTGGCGGACATAGATCTCGCCACGTCGTGCGTTGCCCACCTTGCCCGTCCGATTGGCCGAAGCCACGCCTTGGCGTATGATCGCGCGATACACCGTGTCGCTCGCGAGCGACGCATTGAAGCGTTTTTCAGTGGAAACGGTGGCGACAATATATTCTACTATACTCAATCCGCAAATCCCGTCGCTGATAGACTTCTCGTTGGCGGTATAGGTATCGGTGCCCTTCGGACGGGGCGCGACGTCTGCCGACTGACGGGCTGCACGCCTGTCGAAGCTGCTGCAGCAACGATCAGATCGATCCACGAGCGAGGAAAAGGATACCAATGGCGACCTGATTCTCGCTTCTTGCATGCCGATCTGGTGGCTCGCCTCGCCACAAAACCGGTGAAGCATCCCTGGCTATCGGATGGTCGCGCGCGCCTGCCGGGAAAGGCAGCGCACATAGCCGCCATTTTGAGAATACAATCGGGTCTGGAGGGATATGACCGTCGGCATCCAGCGATGATCAACCCGCTTATGAGTCAGCCAGTTCTTGAGACGTGCCTTGCCGTGCCGTCCTGGGCTTGGGTTGAAGGAGGAAGAGATAGGGCTTTGGCTCGACGCGCTTTCAGCCGCATCCTGCCCAATCGGATATTTGAGAGGCGATCTAAGGGCGGTCCTGATGGGTTCGCGAACCAGATCATAACCTTGCATCGAGCCGAGATTCTTGAGCGGCTGACCAGCGGCCATCTAGCGCGCCAGAAGATCATCGACTGCGATGAAATCGTCTCGGCTCTCTCCAATGATCAACCGACCATGGGAGCGGATCAGGCGCGCCTGTTGTCCTTGATCGATACCGAAGCCTGGGTGTCTCACTGGAGCCCATAGCAACCCTTTTCATCAGAGTCAGATGGTGATGCAGGAATCCATCTGCGAAGCCATTCCAGCTGCCGTCTCGCGCTGTCGAACCGAAGCGCAGGTTCAAGAATCTGATGGCCGGTTCTTGGATAGATCGCAAGCTCGACGGGCGCCGAACCGCGGGTGTTGCCGGTACGGAAAAACTTCAGACAATCAGTGGGTCCCAGACTGTTCTCTCCGCATTCCAGGAGTACAGGGGTTTGAAGGGCGTCGATCGAAAGCAGGGGCGATTGTGATAGAAGTCGTTCCTTCTCACCAATGTCATAGGGATTTCCAAAACCCATGTTGGCGTAGGCTGCTTGTTGGTTTGGTCCGCCATATTCCAGCAACGCTCTGCTGTAGAAATCGACAACGCCTTCCATTGCTATGGTCGCTCGAAATGCATGCACGTTGCTGGCTGCATAAGCGGTAAGGATTCCGCCATAGCTGAAGCCAGCTAAAGCCATTCTGGATCGAGGAGTGCCGAGCCTTTTCGCCGCATAATCGACCCCTCCCAGGACGTCCTCCAGCGGGCCTTCCACATAATCCTTCCGGTCGCGGATCGCGGCTTCAAAATCACGTCCATATCCGCCGCGCCCTCTCGTGTTCGGGATCAATATAGAAAAGCCGTTCATAAGAGGGCCATAGGGAAGAAAGGGGGCGTCATCATTATAGCTATCCGGTGTAACCATGGCCGGCCCGCCTGGGACGGAAACAAGCATTGCCTGATCTGCTTGGCGACCGACTGCCCGGATAAGCACGCCGCTTATCAGGTAATCGCCGTCCTTGCTTTGCCATGATACCGCCTCAGCGCGCCAAGGAAGGCGCGGGCCGCCCGGCTGAAGGCTCAGCGCTTTTGGCGACCATAAATTCCCGGCGGTCGTGATGACTTCCCCGGGATTTTCGAGGCTATGCCGGGTCATGAGCAGCGAACCACCAATCCCGATTTTGCTTCCGCCGAAGCAATTTAATGACTGCCGCCCCAAGAGCGCCGCTGTTCCCCGAATGGCATCGACCTTGAAAACCGGACATTCCATCTGACGCATCGCGACATAGGTAAGATGTTCGGCGTCGATCCAGGTCGGAAGATAGGGGGAACCTGTCGTCTCGTCCGGCTTCGATACGATCACCTGCTCGTGGCCGGAACTACTCTGAACGACCAGTTGCAAGCCGCCTTTCAGCAGGTCTCGGCGCTCCGAGGTCAGATAGGCTATCCTTCTTCCGTCAGGAGACCAGCGCGGGTCAAGATTGGGTCCCGGTCGGTCAGACAGAACCTTGATCGCCCTAGTGACGAGATCCCACACATAGATGTTCGGCCCGGCAGGGCTCGACCTGTCCGCTCCCGATAGCTGCGCGCTGAACGCAATTTTCCGGCCATCGGGCGACCAGGAAAAATCGGCATCAAGCCCGACAAGATCATAGGCAGTCGGCACCTCGTCGACGACGGCACCGTTTGATGAATCAAGGATCGCGACACTTTGACGGGGCGTGCTTCGGCTCGAGCCATCCCAATCCAGTGATGGTTGAAAGGCGGTGCGTCGCAGACCGGCTTGGGCAGTCGTGACCAGTACGGCCAATGATTTCCCATCTGGAGACCAACGCAGATCTGCAATGGCTGCATTTTCCAGGCTGAATGCTCGGGATCGATTATCCGACAGATCGAAGACTGTAACGCCAGTCGTGACCTTCCCCCCCAGAACTGCAACGCGAGTTCCATCTGGATCGAACGAGGGGCTTGGCAACCGCAAATTAGCTCCGTCACGGGCGGTCTGGAGCACGCTTACGAAATGTCGTTTGAGACCGTCCTTCAGGTCGATGGTCCACAATCTGTCGGTGATCGAATTGTCGGCAACGTTCGCAGATCGCTCAACATAAATCAGGTGCTTGCCGTCTCGCGATACATCGAACTGTGGCCGTTCCATCCACGAGCCCGGTATGCGTGGACGCTCAATGGCGTAGGCCGTAAGCCGTTCGAAGCAGGAATTGTCACTGGGCAGGGCGGCCGAGCCTGAATATGGCACCAGGCACGCCAGCGCGAGCAGATGGACTGCCTTGTTCATGACGCTCACTAGAATAGCTTACGGATCGTCACAGAAACCTGCCGTCCGATCACCGAATAGTTGGACGAGTCATATGGCGGCAGCGATGGATCGGAGTTCTCGATTGAAGCTGGCTTCTCATCCAACACATTGAGAACCGAAAGCATGATCTCGGTCCCGGCGAGTATGCCACTGGTTTTATCGGCCTTATATCTTAGCGTTGCGTCGAATGACGTGAACGATCCCACATTGAGCTCGGGGAGCGATCGAGTGTCGCTGGTTCCCCCAATATGGTTGACGAATAGAGAGGCGTCGAAGGACGTGCGGGAATATGTAAGACCTCCTTCGGCGCGCCAGTGCGGTGGGTTGAAAATGGTGCCGGCCAATCGACTGAATGGCAAGCCAGTTGCCACCTGGCGGCGGCTCTCGAGGTAACTCGCATTCGCTGATAGCTCCAGCGTCTGTGATCCACCGATGGAGAACTTATATTGGCCGGAGAGATCGATGCCTCGGGCGTTCTGGCGAGCTACATTCTGGTCCGTGGCGTCGATGATCGCCGCGAGGCTGGCTGCATCAAACGCTGCGCCAGTAAAATTGGAAAGTCCTTGAGGAAGACGAGCGATTTCTGCCTCTACAGTGGCTGACGACGGCGACAGGCGCACAAGATTGGCATATATCGGATTGTTCAGAGCGGCCGTTGCGCCGACAATTGGTACCGAAACTCTATCCTTGTACGCCACGTCAAAATAGCTCGCCTGCAAATGCAGGCCTGAAAGCGCTCGCGGCGTCAACGAGATGGTTGCCGTCCAGGTTTCAGCCTTCTCCGAGCTTAGGGGCGTGCCCCCACCAGCCAGCAAAAGGACGGGAAGACCGCTCGGATTATCGGAGAAGATTGAACCGGGCAACAATACGCCTTGTCGTATCTGGTTCTGTTGATAAAGAGTTGGCGCCTTGAATGAACGGCCCCAACTGCCCATCAGACTCAAATCAGGCGATGGCGCATAGCGAAAGCCGAACTTTGGGGTCGCAACCGATCCGACCGCCTCATAATGCTCGAACCGGCCCGCCGCTGTGAAATCAAGCCGATAGAGTAGTGGCCGGCTGTTTTCCGCGCCAATGACCGGGATCGTCAGTTCGCCATAGGCAAACTGGACGGCCCGCCTCGTATGAAACTGTTCGGTCACGATCGTGGGTGATCCGGACGGCGTGTTGGATACCTCAACACCGAGCCCCAAGGATCGGATTCCGCCTCCGGCCGCAAGCTTGACCTTCCCCCCTGGCAGCTCTGCAAGAGTCCCCTGGACCCCCACTTCCAACGCTTTCAGGTCGTTTCCGTAAACAAGGCGTCCCGGCGTCTCGATCGAAGCAGCGTATCGCCTTGAATGAAGGTCCGCTTTGCTATCGGCGATCGTCCCTGAGAAATTGAGCGACCAGACTGGCGTCAAAGCTATGGTCAGGCTCGGCGAGACCGAATAGGTGCGAACGATGGGGTTGGACCGGAGTCCGTTTTCCGTAACTGCCCCTGTATTCAGGTACGGATTATCATATTTTGAATTGCGCCGGCTGAAGGTTCCATCGATCTTCAATTCTACGCCTTCCGCCATCTGCTGATGGCCGGTAGCGACGATGCTGATTTGCCGCACGCTGGGTACAAGCGTCGCGCTCTCGTCCATAAGGGCCGTGTAGCTGCGCTGCCCTGCGCTAATGCGCTCCGAAGATAGATAGTCCGCTGCAACCATGAAGCCACCGCTCGACCATGTCGATCCTGTCACCGCCGAGACTTGAGCTTGTCTGCCGCCGCCATCTGTCGTCGTTGCAAAGCGCGTTGAGATCTCGGTTCCGCGGAACTCCGGACGCAGAATGATGTTCGCGACGCCGCCAACTGCATCGGAGCCATAGAGCGCGGACGCGCCGTCTGCCACCACTTCGACACGATCGACCGCGGCTAACGGGATCGCAGAGATGTCCACGCCCTGAGCCAAGGCGTCGTAAGCCAGTCGATGGCCGTTGAGCAATGTAAGCGTCGCGTCCGGACCAAGTCCACGCAGATTGAGCGTGGAGGAGGAACTCACATTATTGTTGTTGCCCTGAGCCCCGCCGCCGGCGACATTCGGATTTTGACCACCATTGTAGTTTTGCGGCAGAAGCCTGATGTAGCTCCCAAGATCCGTCGCGCCCTGCTTTTCAATTTGGTCTCTGGAACTGATCGTGACTGGCGATGTCGCCGGAGCGCCCTTGATCCGCGAGCCCGTAACCACGATGTCGCGCTGATCCGCCGGGCGATCCGCTAGATCCCCCGACGGCTTCGATCGCCCCCGGATGATGATGACATCCTTCCGGAACTGCGCCACCAGGTCGGAACCTGCCAGCAGCGCCCGAACCGCTTCGTCAGCGCTATAGGTTCCGTGCAGCGCCGGAGCACTCCGTCCCAGTACTGCCTCGGAAGTGAAGATGATGTCCTTTCCCGACTGGCGGCTGACCGCCTTGAGGGCTTCCCCGAGATCGCCGGCCTCGATCTTGTATTCGACGCGGCGTTGCTCCTGGGCAAGTGCGGCGGCGCCCGGAACAAGCGTACCAATCGCCACCGCAGCGAGGAGTGCACAACGAAACCGTGACCGAGACCGCATCTGGACCATTCTTGCCCCCTATGAAATTCCCGACAATCTGGCGGGAGTTTCAGGGAGCATCGCAACAAAACTGCAATCTACGGGGTAGGGGGTGTAAAAATCTCGGACTATCTTTTGCGAAGCGTGATTTCGTCCGATTTGGTTCGTTCGACGTCGAGATCGAACAATATCGCGAGGCGGTCCGCAACCTGATCGGCATTGTCCACGCGAAAGCGCCCGCTGACCCTGAGAGCCCCGATGACGGGGTCTGCCAATCTGATCGAGGTCGCCGAGTCCCTGTTCGCTTCGGCAACGACGGCGGACAGCGGCGTGCGCTCATATTCCCGGATCAGCGGCTGATCCGGTTTAAGCATGACGGGCTCGATCGCGGCCTTGCCCGAAATGCTCGGGAGCGCCACCGGGGTTATGGCCGCGAAGCTCAGCACCTCGCCGGGCTCCAGTCTCGCCACCGCGGCGGCTGCGCCCCGGCCGCCTTTCGCGCCCTGCGGGCGCTCGACGTCAACAGCGCCTCGCAACAAACGTACCGTGACGCGCTTGTCCCTGCCAAGAATGACATCGAACACCGTGCCACGGGCCGTCACGCTGCCGCCGCCGGCCAATACAACGAAAGGACGGCCTTCATGTGCAACCTCGAAACGCGCGCGACCGCGCTTGAGCCTCAGTTCGCGCCTGCCCTCGCTGAACGTCGTCGACAATTCGCTGCCCTCGTCGAGCTCGACGAAAGATCCATCAGCGAGTCGAATGTTCCGTCGTCCACCGACCACCGTATCGTAGACACCCCGTTCGATGCCGGTGTGGGCATCCACCTGTGCCACCAAGGGAGTCCCACCTGCCGGGCCGCGCAACTCGCTGTTCGCGAACCAACTGCCGGTGCCGAGCGCAAGAAGAAGGCTGGCTGCGATGGCCGCCCATTTCCAATTATGACCTGCCGGCCCATTGTCGTTGGCTTCAGCTTCGATTTCTTCCCTCTGACTGGCGAGGAAGCGCCCCAATGCAAAGATTTCGCCCGCGCGCTCATAGGCATCGCGGTGCGATGCACCCAACGAGAGCCAGTGTTCAAACTGGGGCCGATAGCTCTGGGCATCGGGGCCGCGCATGCGCGCAAACCATAGCGACCCTTCGCGCGTCAACTGATCCATACGAGGCAGACCCTCCGGCTGTTCGTTCTCAGCCATTGGAATTGCCAATGCTCTTGCCGATGCGCGTAATGGCCTCCGCCACATGCCACTCCACAGTTCGGATACTGATGCTCAGCTGTTCCGCAATCTGCCTGTATCCGAGTTCTTCAACACGATGTAACAAATATACCTCTTTCGTCCTGGGCGGAAGGCCGTCGATAGCCAGACGATAACGCTCCCGCATTTGGTTCAACTCCGCCGTTGCATCTGGCCCGGCCGCTTCCTGGCCGGCTGCGCAGACCACGGGGTCCAAGGAACGGCTCCTGGCCCAGGCTCGCACCCGATCAGCGAGGAGATGCCGCACGATGCCGTGCAAATAGGCACCGGGATTGCTCCAGGCTGTGGCCGATCGTGATGCTGCCAGCCTGGCGAAAGCCTCCTGCACCATGTCGTCGCGGTCGTCCTCGAGCCAAATTCGTCGTCGGAGAAAGGAGCGCAGCTTCGGTGCTTCCTCGCGATATATGGCCACGAACTGGCGTTCCTCGTATACAGCGGCCGCAGGCGCGCACGCGCCCTCGTTTTGTTGTACGCCGTACATATGCTCAGGCGCACCGGACGAGATCGAAGGGCACCGACGTACGGCCGCCTTTTTGAACGGAAGACAGCATGACAAAACCACCCAAAGGTGGCGGGCAACATTGTCCAACAATTGCGCTCAACCGCCTTGGATGAGCCCATCATCATGCTTGGAAGGAATATCCTGCAGCCGGATCCCAGCCATTTCCCGACCGCATGAGAACTGTGCATCGGATTTTCACCTCTGGCAAGGCGCGAAAATCGGATGTCGCAATGCCGCGATGCAGCAGGCGAACCTTCACTTCTGAGGCCTACGATGCATGGGCATGTCGGCAGCCATCTCGACCAGTCGATCGAAGAAGCGATCGAGCATCTCGTTCGTTTCCTCTCTCAGTTCGACGATGATCCTGCGCCCATCGGACGGATCACGATGAAGGTCGACAAAGCCACGTTCTGCCAGGCGGTGGACAATGCGTTGGGAGTTTCGCTCCGACGCGCTTGATGCGCCTGTGAGCGATGTCAGCGATCGCGGATGGACGCTCCTGCGGGTGTAGAGATCGAGTAACATCTCGAATGCAGGAATCGTGAAAAGATCCTTGCCAAACTCGTCGGCGCGCAGTCGTTGTACCTGTTCGGTCAATCCAATCATGCTGCATCGGCTGACCGTCGTCGTTATTCGTTGCCCCTCGATCATTGTGCGCTCTCCAGTCCCGAGAGCCGCGCGGATCGCAGCCGATAGGTCTTCAATCTGATGCGAATGGGCATGGGAAGCTCCTTTCTCATGCGAGAAGGAAACTCACGTCGCGTCGCTCATATTGTAAATTTTTGCGTGTAAATGCTGCGCAATGCCCTTTGCTCCATTCTGGATGATAATATGGTCATCAATAATCACTGCGACGGGAGCAATCACATCGCCCAGGTCAAGGCGGAAATCTCCCGAACCGGCCGACGTGATGCTGCGGATGCGGCGTGTGTTCGCCAACGCGGAACGAAGCGTGCCCACAATGCCCGCCGACGATATGGGAAGGCTGCAGCCCTCCACTCATTGACAGAATGTTCTTACGTTGTTCCATTCAGGGGATGACCCGACTCGACGAATCAACGCTGTCGCTTCATTTGGAGGTTGCCCTTGCGAGCGCCTCGCCAAGCTTACGGAGCGAGCTAGTCGGGACGGACCGCGTCCGCCGCAGAGTCGCTATTGGCGACGACGCCCGGCATCTTACCGAGAGGCTGCGGCGTTTCGATATCACCTACCCAGAAATCGGCGAGAGGCTGGAGTCCCAGCCTATGTTGTTTGCCGGAGATCTCGGCCCATTGGGGTAGGTGGCCGGGAGCATGGGTGCTCGCCATAAACTTAGACCAGTCGCACCATCGCGGCCAAGGCGATGGAGGGGAGTGGGCGGAAATTGGTTGGGTGATCTGCGGGTCGCCCGTCCAATGCTTGCCCGTCTCTTCCCATCTGCCGTTCTTCACGTCCGATGAGGCCACCGGCGGGCAGCCCATTTTCGGGACACGCCCATGGCTCGTACCATAAGCAAATATAATCCGGAACTCGAGGCTATCGGGTCCGATATCGTGAAGCGTCTGGGGGGCGTCTGGAAGCCGGGCGGTGCGATGTGCCGTTGTCCCGCCCATGCCGACCGCAGTCCCAGCCTCTCTGTCCGCGTGGGGGACCATGCACTGCTCTTCAAGTGCTTCGCCGGCTGCGATTCTCGCGACGTCATCAATGAGATCCTGCGCCTCGAAGAAAAAGCACTGCACCATGTGGACAAGGCCTCTCAGGCCTCGGCGGGAATGCCAACGGACCTGTGGCGGCGTCAGCAGGCATTGCGGATATGGGATGAAGCCAGGCCATTGATCGGCACACCCGCCGAAATCTATCTGCGGCGCAGACGAATAGCGCTGCTGCCCCGTGCCTTGCGTTTCCATCCCCGGACACCTCTCGGACAGGGGGACGACGTTGAGTTCCGGCCCGCTATGATCACGGCTCTTCACGACGGCGGCCTTCATGATGAGGGGCGCTTCATCGCCATCCAGCGCACATTCTTCGATCGGGACGATGCGCGGCGCGCCCGCGATCTTGCCGATCCACGCATGACGCTTGGCCGCCCCGAGCGCGCGGCAGTCATGCTGGGCACTGCGACGTCGATCCTTGGACTCGCCGAAGGGGTCGAAACCGCAATCTCCGCAATGATCCTGTTCGGGATTCCGGTCTGGGCCACGCTCGGCAGCGAGCGACTCCATCAGATTGCGATCCCCGACCGCGTCAGGCGCCTGATTCTATTCCCTGACAATGACATCGCCGGCGAAATCGGCGTCGCCCACGCACTCGAAAGCTACGCGATGCCGGGTCGCGATATCGACACCGAGTTCCCGCCGCCCGGCTTCAAGGACTGGAACGACGTGCTTCGGGCGGGAGGGGAGGGAGTGGGGGAGTGGTGGCGGAAAGTGGCCTGATGGTCAGGCTGTCCCCGCCAGGAGACTATCCACATGACCCAACTACCCATCCTCGTGGCCGCGGCGAACCTCGCCAAGTCCCCGAGCAACGTTCGAACTGTCGGCGATCCCGTCGCCGATGCCCAGCTCGAGGCGAATATTGCCGTCAAGGGCGTCCGCCAGAACCTCATCGGCGTGCCTGTGTCGCGCAAAAAGGGACATTACCGCATCATCGCGGGCGGACGACGGCTCGACGCGGTCCATCGCCTGATCGAGAAGGGCGTGTTCGCTGCCGACTATCAGCTGGCGGTCCTCGTTCTGGGCAATGCCAAGGACGCGATCGAGACCAGCCTCGAAGAGAACTTTTTCAACCTCACGATGAACCCGGCCGATACTTGCCGGGCCTTCCAGGACATCATCGAGAGCGAGAAGAAGACCCCCGAAGACGTCGCCAAGCGCTTCGGCCTCACCGAGCGGTTCGTGCGCAGTCGGCTTCGCCTTGCCGATCTCGCCGATCCGATTTTCGAAGCTCTGCGCAACGGCGAGATCACGCTGAATGTAGCCGTTGCCTATGCCAGCAATAGCGATCGTACCAAGCAGGCTGAGGTGTTCGAACTCCTCAAGGATGGCTATTACCGGGCCAACGTCAACGAGATCAAACGTCAGCTCGTTGAGGACACTTATGTCGGCAGCGATCCCAAGGCGCTTCTGGTCGGGCGCGATGCTTATATCGAGGCAGGCGGCCGGGTCGATCTCGACCTGTTCACCGACTCGACGACCGAGCGCTGGATCGACGGCGATCTCCTTAACCGTCTCGTGGCGGACAAGCTCGCGGCCGCCGCGGAAGACCTGCGCACCCGTGAGGGGCTGGCGGAAGTCCGCATCATTCCCTCGACCCATGTCAGCTACAACGACACCTGGGACCTGCGCCCGCTCAAGGGCGACGCGCCCGAACTCACGGCGGAGCAGCAGGCGCGTCTCGAGGAGATTGAGGCTGAAATCGAGGCCGCCAACGAAGCCTGGGAAGATGCTGATGAAGACGGCCAGGTCGAACAGGCCAACCGAGTCGAAATGCTCGAAGCGGAATATCGCGCGATCGAGAAACCCGTACCGATCATCTCCGAGGAGCAGAAGGCGGGGGCGCTCGCCTATGTCGTCATCGGTCATGACGGCCAGCCGCGCCTTCACGAGCAACTCTATGTCGCTCCGGTCGACGAGCCTGATGATGAGGAGCAGGACGAGCAGGCTGAAGGCGAGGTCGACAACGACGATGTCGTCGCCACCACGGGGAGGTCCGCGTACAGCCAGCGTCTCAGCCTGGAACTGGCCGAGATGAAGAGCGAATTGCTGCGCGTTCATATCGCCAGCGATCCGCGCTTCGCCCTCGATCTCGGAACGTTCTGGATGGTCGACAAGGCGACCCGGCATTCCAGCGGTTTCGACCTTGCGACCGAACTCAAGGCCGATAAGCCCTTCTCCGGGCTCACCGGCTACCAGAGCGGCACGCTTGCCGCCGAGGAATGGGGCAAGATCGACGAGGCGCTCGATCGCAGCTGGACCGAGGCTGGCGATGCCTGTCAGCGCTACGACGCCTTCTGCGCGCTTCCCGATGAGGTTCGTGCGGCCTGGCTCGCCTGGGCAATCGCCCGGACGCTCCACGCAGTCGTCGCGGGCAAGACTGGCGAGGCCATGATCGACCATCTCGGCACCAAGCTCGAAATCGATGTAGCGGCCTGGTGGCGTCCGACCGCGAACAACTATTTCGATCGCCTGAGCAGCAAGGCGGCGATCCTCACCCATCTCGAAGAGATTGGGGGCAAGGAATTGTCGAGCCGCTACGGTGCGTCGAAGAAGCATGATCTCGCGACCTCGGCCGAGAAGATCTTCGGCGGCTCCGTCCCCATCGAGGCTGAACTGCGCGAAGCGGCTCTCGCCTGGGTGCCTGACGTCATGCGTTTCAGCGTGCCCGCCATCGCGCCTGAGCCGGTGCCCGCAAATGACGAGAGCGTCACCGGCTCGGATGACGAACTCCAGCAGGCCGCCTGATCCAACGTCCATGGGACCGCAGCCTCGCGTTGCGGTCCCTTTTTTCGTCCACTTGCGCCTCAAGCGGCGAACCAGGTCCGAGGAACCAGACCATGGCCGATATCACCCAGCTCCCCATCATGACCGCACGCGACGCCGAATCGATCGGTTTCGCCCGTTTCAACGATGTGCCTACCATGCCGATCGATATCCCCGACGGGAACTTCACGATCAGCGCACGCACCAGCGATGGGCGCCGCATCACCTTCTTCTTCGGCGAATATAAGCGCGGCGCTGCGCCGAGCTTCATCGACATCCAATATCACGACGATGGGACCACCATCCCCAATGCGAATGGTGGGACATCGCCCAGCTTCGACCTGTTCACCATCGGTCGCGGGGGCCGCAATGCTTATGACAGCCGGCACCATCCGTCTGAGGAGAAGCCGTCGATTGCCGTGATCCTTCTCGGATCATCATAGGGCGCCACTAAGTTCTCCGTCTCACCTTCTGCCTCCAACTCAGGGCCTGGCCTCATGCCACGGCCCTGTTTTCATGCTGACCGCACACCGGGAGGGAAGGGGGAGGAGGAGTGGTGGGCCGCGATGGTCCTGATCCAATCCGGAGTTCCGCCATGTCTGTTCCTTTGCTCGCGCTCGCACATCCCGACGAGCCTGAAACTTCCAAGACCACGCGTCTTCTCGACGTCGCCACCCGGTTGTCTGACCTGCTCCGACGCGGCCACTCTATTCGCCGCCAGGACCTCAAACGCCTGATGGAGGAAGCCTTCTCGGCCTCCGACGCGACCGGCAACTGGTCGATGCGCGACGCTTATGATGCGCTCGAGGCGGCACAGGTTATCCTCCTCAAATCACCTGGAGGCTGGACCGGCATCGTTCCGGACGGCGCCGATGCATTCGCCTCGCTTCGCCGCTTCGAACGGGCGCTCCCCACCCAGACCTATCGCAGCGAGCATCAGGTCGAGATGCAGCAGTTCAGTACGCCGATCTCGCTTGCCTGGCTCGCCGCGCAGGCCGCGCGTATCCGCAAGGACGACCAGGTGCTCGAACCCTCTGCCGGTACCGGCATGCTGGCCGCTCAAGCGGTTCGGCTCGGTGTCGCGCTGACCCTGAACGAGCGCGATCCCGGCCGCGCCGCGCTGCTTGGAAAGCTGCTCGGCGATCCTGTCACAACCCACGACGCCGAATTCATCAACGACCTGCTACCCCCCGGCGTTTCCCCGAGCCTCGTGCTGATGAACCCGCCCTTCAGCCGGAGCGACGGTCGGGGCAAGGACCGCTTCGCCGGCGCCCGTCATTTGCGTTCCGCGCTGCTGCGGCTTGCACCGGGCGGCCGCTGCGTCGCGATCATGCCACCCAGCTTCGCAGCGGATGGTACAGCGGCCACCGGCTATACGATGGTCTGCGAGACCGCGAAGCCGCGTGTCGAAATCACGATCCTCGGCAACCCCTATGCCAAGCATGGCACCAGCATCGCGGTCCGCCTGATCATACTCGACAAAGGCTGGACAGGGCCAACGGAACGCTTGACTGCCCAAACGATCGAGGAAGCCGCGGCGCTGGTCGCAGGCGTCCCGCCGCGCCTTTCCGTGCCCGAGCCGGAGCCGCCAGCACCGGCCGTCATCCCCCTGCGACCGCGCGCCTCCGCCAAGCCATCGCCGTCGACGATCTTCGGCGGCATCCAGAAGCGCGCGCTGGTTGTCCCCGACCGCATAGCGGCCGATGGAAGTGCCAGTCCGGTCGACTATACGATCCGCGCAACGCCGCTGCCAGCGGGCGATCCGCTCGGACATTACGCGCCCTGGCGGCCTGCACGCATCGAAATTCACGGCGCAAGGCCCCACCCGGACCAATTGGTGGAGTCGGTTGCCATGGCATCCGTGCTGCCGCCAGCGCCCAGCTATCGTCCGATGTTCCAGCCGCAGGCTTTCGCGGCCCTGTCTGACGCCCAGCTCGAAACGATCATCCATGCCGGCGAAGCGTGTGAGCGCGATCTCAAAGGCACCTTCTCCCCCAACAAGGCGGGCGACCAGTTGCACGAGGATGCGGAAGGCGCGGTTTACCGGACGGGCTTCTTCATCGCTGACGGCACCGGTGTCGGCAAAGGCCGTGAAGGCGCGGGCATCATCCTCGACCAATGGAACCGCGGCCGCCGCCGGGCGATCTGGATTTCGCGCAGCTCGGCCTTGATCGAGGACGCAAGGCGGGACTGGAGCGCGCTCGGGGGCGTGCCGATCGATATCCAGCCGCTCGATGCGTTTCCCCTCGGTGAACCCGTCGCCATGGCTAGCGGGATCGTCTTCCTCACTTATGCGACGCTCCGCTCTCAGCGGCATGACCGCGCATCGCGTCTGCAACAATTGCTCGATTGGGCGGGGCCAGACTTCGACGGCGTCATCCTGCTCGACGAATCGCATGCACTCGGGAACGCGGCCGGCACTGAGACCGAGTTTGGCGCGGCCAAGGGGTCCGAACAGGGCCTTGCCGGCGTCCGGCTGCAGATCGCGTTGCCGCGCGCCCGGGTCATCTATGTCTCCGCGACCGGAGCGACCAAGCCGGAAAATCTGAGCTACACCGCGCGGCTCGGCCTGTGGGGGCCAGGCACCGCCTTCCGGGACAGAGACGCTTTCCTTGCGGCAATGGAGGAGGGCGGTATCGCGGCGATGGAGATCGTGGCGCGCGACACCAAGGCCATGGGCCTCTACACGGCCCGCGCACTCAGCTTCGCCGGGGTCGAATATGACCCGCTTGAGCATAAGCTTACACCCGCCCAGATCGAGATTTACGACGCCTATGCCGACGCGTGGGCGATCTTATGCGCAGCTGCGCATAAGATCGCTTATCGCGAGGTCGCGGTAATGCGCAGGAACGCGGCGAACGCCCGTAATACCGGGGAACATTTCGCCACGTCCTTCACATTATTTCATAGGGTGTCGAGCCACTCTATCAGACTGGCATCCCGTTTC
>NZ_RQSI01000028.1:0-53863 GCF_003856955.1 Novosphingobium sp. LASN5T | reverse complement strand
TGTTCGGCCATCTCAAAATCAACCGCGCCATCGCCACCCGCTACGACCAGCTTGCCAACAGCTTCCTCGGCATGGTCCATCTCGCCACCGCCAGATACTGGCTCAAATTTGTCCACGCCGCCTAGGCTTCCGGCTCGAACGATCAGGCTCTGCACCCGCACCATGACACGCTCCACCCGCAGGTCCGTCATCAAGGCCATGGCGCTCACGCCGGCCCTGCCCTTTGCTGTCCAGGCACGTCCGGCCGGACCGACCCGGGATGCCATCGCAGCGGACCTCGACCGCTACGTCGGCTTCGGCAACAAGGCGTCGGGCGGCCCCGGCGATACCGCCTGCGGCGCGTGGATCGAACAGCAATTGAAACAGGCCGGCGCGCAGACCGAACGGCAGGCGTTCAGCGTACCGTTCTTCTCCCCGCGCCGCACGGAACTGGTGAGCGGCGCGGCGCGGGCGGCGGTGCTGCCACTTGCTATCGTCATGCCGACGGGCGGGTCCGGGCTGACCGGAAAGCTGGTGCGCGTGGAGCCCGGATTGGTGCCGGCATCGGGCCTGTCCGGTGCGCTCGTCATGGTTGAACTGCCCTACGCGCGCTGGTCGAGCGCGCTGGCGCGGCCGGTCGCGGAGACGGTGCGCGCGGTCGCCGCAGCCGGTGCCGCCGCGGTCCTGCTGGTGACCAATGGCCCCACCGGAGAGGCCATCGCGCTCAATGCGGACGGGAACAAGGCCATGGTCGATGTCCCTGCCGCCATCCTTGCGCCCAGGGCGGCTGCTCCGTTCCGCGCGCTGGCGCAGGCAGGGGAGGCCGCCACGCTTTTCCTCGAGGGGGATGCCGGTCGCCGGGAGGCGTTCAATATCGCCGGCCGATGGCGGCGCGGCGGTGCGGGAACGCTGGTCGTGTCCACACCGCGTTCAGGCTGGACGATCTGCGCCGGCGAACGTGGTCCCGGCCTCGTTACGTGGCTGGCGCTGGCGCGCTGGGCTGGCGCGGCTCTCCCCCGGCACGATCTCCTGTTCCTGTGCAACAGCGGGCACGAGTACGAAAACCTCGGATCGGAACATGCGCTCGACGCGCTTGCGCCGTTGCCGGAACGCACGGCGCTGTGGCTGCATCTTGGCGCCAACGTCGCCGCGCGTGACTGGCATGAACCGGGCGCAGGGCGGCTTCTGCCGCTGCCGAGCGCGGATCCGCAGCGATTCCTGGCGGTTGGCGCCGACCTCCTGCCCTTGGCGAAACGGGTGTTCGCGGGGCTGCCCGGCCTTGAAATGGCGTATCCGGCCAGTGCCGGTGCGGCCGGCGAACTTTCGACGATCCTTGCGGCGGGGCACCGGCGCGTGGCCGGTATCTTCGGCGCGCACCGTTACCATCACGTCGAAGGCGACGATGCGCGTTGCGTGTCGCCCGATTTCGTTGCGCCGGTGATCGCGGCCTGCAAGGCGTTGATTCTCGGCGCGACGGCCTGACGATCAGACTTGTTCGAGCGGCGGCACTCGCCATTTGCGCTCGATCAGCTCGTCTTTCGGCAGATAGGCGCGCAGCGCAAGCCGCATGGGGCCAGCGGGGGCCGGCAGCCAGTTCGCGGCTAGGCGACCCTCGGGGCGTTCGCGCTGGATGCAGATCACCGTGCTGCCGTCCGGTTCGCGCACGAGATCGGGCGTGCGATCGCCGATCGAATAGCGCCCTATCGGATTCTCCACCAGGTAGTAGCGGCCGTCCGGCTGCGCGTCGTACATCGTCAGCGACCAGAACGCCTTGGCCGGAACGCCGCCGGGCGGCACTTTCCAGCGATAGGCGTTCTGGCCCGACAGACGTGCGCCGTGCGCATCGAAGTTGGCATGAAAGTACATGGCTTCCTGTTCGCCCAGCGCCGCGATCCCGCCCAGCGCCACAAGCGAACGAAGACGGTCGTTGCTGCCGAAATTCCCGACGCCGCGGGGCTGGTAGCTCCATCCGTTGACGACAAGATCACGGAAAAGGAAGCCTTCGCGCAGGTCCTTGATCCCCATCGGCAGGAAGCGCGTCCAAGCGGCGAGCAGGGCAGGGGAGGGTTGTTTGTCGGTGCCGATGCCAAAGGCGGCGAACTGCCCGGAGCGCGCGAGTTCCCCCTTGCGTCCCGGCGAACGGCGGATCAGCTCGTTGACGACGGCAAGGAAATTGGCGGCATCGGTCGCTTGCGGCTGGGCCGCGACCGTAAAGCCACGCGGCGGTTGGCGACCTGCCGGGGCGGATATGGTGATCTGTTGCTGCACGGCCTCTGCGGCGGGAAGATCGCCAGGCCCGTCGACAAGAATGCGCGCGAGCATCCAGACATCGTTCGTGCTCGACCGGAACACCGGCACCCCGTCGGGAGCGGTCCCCCGCCATTCCGGTCCCGCGATCCAGAAGCGGCCGCCGTTCCCGTTGGTCGCGCGCGTGCCGACATAGGCGAAGTTGTCGGTAAACGCGTTCATGAAGGCGATGGACAGATAGCGATCGCGCACCGTGGGCGCGGCCAGTTCCATCGGACCACCCGACAGGTCGAGCAGGCAGGACGAATAGATCGTGTCGTTGTTGGGCGCGGTCACGTTGCGGGAACGCCAGTCGGACAGCTGCGACCGCCGGACGATGGTGTTGAGCGTGCCGGGCGCGCCGACGCACCGGGCCAGCGCCTGTTCGTTGCGCGCGAACTCGTAGAGCGTGAAGGCATAATAGAACGCGGCGCGAATGCCGGCATCGGGATCGTCGGCCGCAAGCAGGCGTGCCGGCAGCGCCGCGCCGAACGACAAAGCGCCCGCCGTGCCCAGCAAGGCGCGGCGGGTAAGCGGCAGGGAACGTGAAGCACCGTCTGAAGTCATGGCCTGTATCCTTTCCCGATTACCGTGTGCCCGCCGCTTCAAGCGGGGAGTTTTGACGGACGTCATCGCCGTCTTTCATCCTACCTGCCGTTCCCGGCCTTCCCAGAAGGGCGCGCGCAACTCGCGACGCAAAATCTTGCCGGCGGCGTTGCGTGGCACCATGTCGATGAAACGGAATTCGCGCGGACACTTGTATCCGGCGATCCGGTCGCGGCAGAAGGTGGTAACCTCGTCCGTGGTCAGGGCATGTCCGAAGGCGGGCACGATCATCGCCAGCACGGCCTCACCCCAGCGCGGATCGGGCACGCCGATGACGGCCGCGTCCGCGATGGCGGGATGATCGAGCAGCGTGTTCTCGACTTCCACCGGATAGACGTTTTCGCCGCCGGAAACGATCATGTCCTTCACGCGATCACGGATGAAGAGATAGCCTTCGTCGTCCAGATAACCGGCGTCGCCCGTTTTCAGCCATCCCGCGCGGATTGTCTGCTTGGTGGCCTCGGGGTCATCGGCGTAGCCCGACATGACGATGTCCCCGCGCACCACGATCTCTCCTGTTTCCCCAGCAGGGAGCGGTGCGCCGTCCGCGTCGATCACTGCGATTTCGATTCCGTCTGCCGCGCGCCCGCACGACAGCAGCCGCTGCGCGCCCGGCGCATGGTCCTCCGGCGTCAGCAGCGTGACCGGGCCGGTGGTTTCCGTCAGGCCGTAGCACTGCGCGAATGCGCATCCCATCCGCTCGCGCGCTTCGCGCAGGACGGATTCGGCAATGGGTGAGCCGCCATAGACGATCATGCGCAACGCGGTGGGCGCGGCGTCGCGGAACGATGGCGCGGCAAGGCAGGCCTGGATCATCGCGGGGGCGAGCGTGGTATAGGTGACGCCTTCGCGCGCGATCACACGCACCGCCTCGTCCGGCACGAACTGGCTGGCCAGCACCAGCCGCGCACCCGACTGGACCGACCGCAGCACCGGGCCGATCCCGGTGATGTGGAACATCGGAGCGGGGGCATAGATCACGTCGGACGTGTCGAGATCGAGCGGCGGGCGGCTGAACAGGGCGATCGAGGCCATGACGCTCGCGTTGGTGAGCATCACGCCCTTGGGCAGTCCGGTGGTGCCGCTGGTGTACATCTGGAGCACCACGTCTTTGGCGCTTCCCGAGCGCTCGACCGGCGTGTCCGGCTGGCGGTCACGCCAAGCCGCGAAACCCTTCGCCCCTGCCTCGTCGAGCACGATCAGCGGCACCGGCCTTCCCTCCATCGCCTGCGCCACGATGCCCGCGAACTCCCGGTCCACGAAGACGCGCGTCGCGCGGGAATGGCTGAGGATATACCGGATTTCCGGCGCGGCGAGGCGCCAGTTGACGGGCAGGGCCACTTGCCCCGCGCGCGCGATGCCCAGCAGCAGTTCGACTTGCTCCGCGGAATTACGTCCGACGATGGCGATCCGATCGCCCGCGCTGCCGGAGGCGACGAGACCGTTGGCGACCCGGTGGACCCGCCCGTCGAGCGTGGCGAAATCGATCGCCGTATCGCGTTCTCCAAGCGCCGGCGCGTGCGGATGCCGGGCCGCGATCCGGCGCAGCAGATCATCGAGAAGGTGGCTTTCGCTCTCGCGGGAAACAGTATCGGTAGCAGAGGTATTCAAGGCACCACCCGATCGTCATGAATGAAATCGATGTCGGGATTCTCCCCGACGAACATGGAAAGCGTATCGGCGAAAGGGAACGCGCCGCCCCATGGCGGTGGCGTGAACCGGGGTTCGGGATCGAGGAACGCCGCACGCCAGTCGGCATAGCTGTCGAACCACAGTTCCATCACGCGGGGATATTCGGAGCGTTCGCTGACCGCGCGGTAGAGACCAAACCGCCGCAGCCCCGGCCGCGCCGCGATTTCCGGCGCGGCAACCTTGTCGAACCATGCATCCGCGTCCGCGGCCGGCATGGTGGCCGGATAGCGCAGGAACACGATCCAGCGCAGGTAGGGCATGTCCCGGGGCGGGGTGGGTTTCGAGAGGTAAAGCATGTCCGGATTGACCGGGATCGTCGCGGTGGTGCTGCGGAACAGCCGGTTGCCGGCCCATCCGCCGGGCGGTGGGGTGAACGACGCAAGATCGCCGCCATAGAGACCATTCCGGCGGCTCTCGCGAAAATCGTCGATGCTGTCGAAGTAGATCTCGGTCATGCGCCCGAACGCGACATGGAACCGATGCACGGCTTCTTCCGGCGGCAGATAGGCGCGAAACGAGAGGTAATCGCGCTGCCAGGCCTGATAGGCCCGCCGCACCTGGGGTGCGTGAAAGGTCATGTACCAGCGGTCCAGCGCCAGTTGATCGGCCCCTGGCAGTAGCTCGATCAGGATGTAGTGCTTGATCGCGCCGGTCGCCAGGGCGGGTTGCGGCACAGCCAGCGCGGCCAGCACCGCGGCGCCACCGGCCATGGCTTGGCGACGGGAAAGGTGGGCGGCCATCATGGTTCCTTCCTGGTTGAGGGTAGGGCCAGCGCGACCAGCCTGTGCGGCGCCTTGCGGAAGCCCATGCCGCAAACGATGAATTGCCGGCCGCCGGCCATGTAGGTCATTGGCGGCCCCAGCGTGTGATCGGGCAGTGGGATCTCCGCCCGGAGCGCCCCTGTCGCCTTGTCGTAGGCGCACAGCATCTTGCGTGACTGCGCCGGGCTGTGCGGCCCTTCCCCCAGGAACAGTAGCGTCTGCGTCAGCAGCGGACCGGTGCGGCTGGTCGTGCCGATCCAGCCGGGATTGTAGGGCCGGAACATCGGCAGGTCGCGCGCGCCCGGCGCATTGGCGCGGGTCCACGCGATCACGCCCCGATTGAGATCGATCGCGGTGATGCGGCCATAAGGCGGCTTGAGCAGCGGCAGGCCGCCCGGTCCGCGCACGACGCTGGCGCGGCCGGCGATCTCGCTGTCGCCGTCGGCCGCGTCGGTGCGCTTGCCTTCCCCGTCCAGCGCCATGGACACCGGCGCGGTCAGCGACGGGACATAGAGCATCCCGGCTTCCGGATCGGCGGCGGCGCCCCACCAGTTCGCTCCGCCCACCCAGCTCGGTAGCACGATGGTCGGCTGCGTACCCAGCGGCGTGAACAGTGGCCCGGCGGTATACTTCGCCAGAATGGTCCTGGCCTCGTCACGCAGGGCCGGGGTGAAATCGATCAGGTCGTCTTCGCCGATGCCCTGTCGGTCGAACGGTGGCGGCTTGGTGGGGAAGGGCTGCGTCGCGGCAGTGCGTTCGCCCGCGATGGTCGATTGCGGTACCGGCCGTTCCTCGATCGGCCAGACCGGCTTGCCGTCGCGGCGATCGAACACGAAGCAGAAGCCTTGCTTGGTGACTTGCGCGATGGCGGGGATGCGCTTCCCGTCGACCATGATGTCGATGAGATTGCCGGCGCAGGGAATGTCGTAGTCCCAGATGTCGTGGTGGACGAGCTGGTAGTGCCAGCGGCGCAAGCCCGTTTCGACGTCGAGGGCCACCAGCGCGTTGCCGAACAGGTTGTCGCCCGGCCGGTCGCCGCCGAAGAAGTTGTTGGTCGGGCAGGTGCCGGGGACATAGACGAGGCCGAGATCGTCGTCCGCGCTCATCGGTGCCCAGGCATTGGCGTTGCCGGTACGTTGGGCGGAGCCTTCGCGCCATGTTTCGGCGCCCGCTTCACCGGCGCGGGGAATCATCCGGAACGTCCATTTGTGGCGCCCGGAGCGCACGTCGAAACCCTGGATGACGCCCACGGGCATCACCGGACGGCTCGGCACGTCGTTGATGTACTGGCCCACGATCACGGTGTCGCGGCAGATCACCGGCGGCGAGGTCGCGCCGATCAATCGGGCGGGGGTGTCGGGAACCGGCTCTCCCGAGGTACGGAGCAGGTCGACTTCCCCTTTTGCCCCGAACCCCGCAACAGGCGTTCCGCTGGCTGCGTCGAGCGCGATCAGGCGGTTGTCGCCCGTGGCGATGAGGACGCGCGCATCTTTCCCCGCGCGCCAGAAGGCCACGCCACGATGCTGGAAACCCTTGCTGGTGGGATAGCCGTGCCGCCAGGTGCCGGGGTCGTAAACCCACAGCGTTCGTCCCGAAGCGGGATCGATCGCCGCCACCTGACTCATCGCCGTGGAGGTGAACAGGCGGCCATCGACCATGATCGGCGTTGCCTGGAATTCGCCGGGCTGCAATTCGGGGTGCGCCTCCAGGATGGCGGCGTCCGGCGATGTCCATTCCCACGCCACTTCCAGCGTGGCGACGTTCGAGGCGTCGATCTGGTCGAGCGGCGAATACTTCGTCGCCGCGTTGGTCGCGCCATAGACCGGCCATTCGGCGGCGTTGCGCGTTGGATGGCCACGCGCGGCGAGGCCGGGAGCGAGAGCGAGCGCCGCAACGGCGCCCGCCCCCTTCATGGTCGTCCGCCTGTCGAAACCGGCCACGGCGCGGCTCACCAGTTGAACGAAAGCGTCGCGCCATAGGTGCGCGGCGTGTTGTAGTAGGAATTCCCGCCCACCGACACGATCCGGTAGAAATCGTTGGTGAGGTTCTTCACATACCCCATCAGCGTCCAGTGGGGCGTCCTGATGCCGGCCGAAAGATCCACCATCGAGTAGTTCTGGCTGGGTCGGGCCAGCGAGGCATCGTCGAACCCGCCGGCGGCGGTCTGGTAGCTGGCCGTGAACATCGCGTCCATGCCGCCGCCGATCGGATGATCGTACATCGCGTTGAGGTTGATAATGTAGTCGCGGGTGCGGGGCGTGGTTTTGCCCGCAAGGTCGATGAGCGCGCCCGCGTTGATGATCGAGGCCCCGTCGTGCCAGCGACCGCGCTCGCCCGAGACATTCAGGCTGGTCAAGAGCTGTCCGCCCGCCAGCGGAATGGTGCCGCTCAGTTCGAACTCGCCGCCGAAGATGTCGTCGGTGCCGACGTTCTCCAGCGTGAAGGCGGGGTTGGTAGCGGACAGCGTGGTGGTCTGCTGCACGTTGCGGGTCACGCTGTAGTACAGCGCCAGCTGGCTCCGGAAGACCGCGCTGCCGATCCGGAAGCGGCCTTTCACGCCGATTTCGCCCGATGTGATGTCTTCGGGATTGTAGGGAACGCGGTCGAAGAAGCCCTGCGCTGGGCTCTGGTTGAAACCGCCCGGCCGGTAGCCTGTCGCGACCCGGCCATAGAACGTGAGATCGGGATTGACCGTGTAGGTCAGGGACGCGGTGGGCAGGAACCGGTGCCATGTCCGCCGGAAGGTGGTGAGCGGAATGGTTTCGTTGGTCGTCGGATCGAGATCGATCTGGCGGAACCGGAAGTTCTTCCGGTCGATCTGGAAACGCGCTTCGACCGAGAGTTTCAACTGGCTCGTCAGATCGAAGCCCAATTGCCCATAGGCCGAATACGAATCCAGCGTTTCCTGGGATTCCTGCCGGCGAAGCTGGCGCTTGAGCGAGATCGCGGTGGCGTTGCTGCCGGTGACCGTGCCGGTGCGCAGCGAATAGACGTTCGACGTGTAGGTCAGGAAATCCACGCCGCCGAGCCAGGTGAAGCCCGTCTTTCCGGTCGATCCCCAGCGCGCTTCGGTGCCGTAGCGCTTGAAGTCCTCTCCCTGCGCGTCGTACAACTGCGCCGTGGGCAGCCGGATGCCGAGGTAGTGGTCGAAATCCGCGCCCGATCGGGCGCCATCGCGTCCCTTGTAATTCGCCAGCAGCGTCAGTTCGCTCGTCCCGAAATCATGCGTGAATTCGCCGATCATCTGCGTCTGGTTGATCGTCACGCGGTCCACCGCGTCGAGCCCGGTGCGCACGAAGGGATCGGGATCGAGCACCTGGTTCTGCCCCAGCGCCGTGAACCCCGGCGCTTCTGAGCGGGAATGTTCGACCATCAACGTGGCGGTGCTGTCAGTCTTGATGCCCACGCCGATCGCGCCGCGAATGCCCCAGTCGCGTGACGTGTCTATGGTCTTGCCGCTCACCTGGTCCTTGTAGAACCCGCCGGTCTGGTTGACGTAGTAACCGCCCACGCGAACCGCGGCGGTCCCGCCGATCGGCACGTTCACGGTCAACGACGTGTCCAGTTCGTTGACCGAATCGTACCCGACCTTGCCGCGCACCTCGGTATCGAGCACGGGCTTGCGGCTGATGACATTGACCGCCCCGCCCACCGCGTTGCGTCCGTAAAGCGCGCCCTGCGGTCCCCGGTAAACCTCGACCCGTTCGACGTCGTGAAAATCGATGCGGCTATAGCTGCGACCACCGAAACCGCCGCCGGCCACGAAGATGCCGTCGCGATAGATGCCGGTGCTCGATTCCGAGAAGCCCAGCCGTCCGCCGCCCTGGCCGCGCAAGGCAATGTCGTTGAGATATTCGGGGCCGGAACCGATCAGGATCGCGCCCGGGGTCTGTCGCGTATAGTCGGCAACGTCCTTGATCGCGAGGCGGCTGAGATCGCTGTCCGACAGGACGCCGACGGAGACCGGCACGGATTCGATCGTTTCGGCCCGCTTGCGGGCAACCACGAAGATTTCGCCGGAACCGTCCTGCGGCGCATCCTCGGCATGAGCCGGTGCGCCGATCAGCGCGGTCGCCAGAATGGCCAGCGCGCTTCCCGCCCTCAACGCACGCGCCTGCCGCTCCATACCTTTCATCTCCATCCCCTTCTCTCGAAACGGGTGGCGATTCATCCTGACGCCACCTCTGTAACTCATGAGTAACATCTAGTTCCGGGTGAGTAAATAGGCTTGCGCTTTGCGCCGCCGGGACGGAAGGGGAGATGCCCGGTTGCAATCCGGCCGGCGGCGGGAGAACGTGGCGCGATGACGCAGAGCTATTCGGAAATGCTGGACGCGCATCGTGCCCGCAGGCGGGAGACGCTGCTGCTCGCGGCGGCGACGGTGCTGAACGAACGGGGCCTGCGCCAGACGACCATGGATCAGGTGGCGCAGGGCGCGGGTGTCTCGAAGGTCGTGCTCTATCGCTACTTCGAATCGAAGGACCGGCTGGTGCATGAAGTGCTGTCCGATGTCGTGGATGCGCTGTTGCGCGCCGACGACGTGGACGTCGACTGGTGGACCAAGCGATTGCACCGGACGCTGGCGGTCGCCCGCTCACATGCCGCCGCGATGTGCCTGCTGGTGCGGCACGCCTCGCACGATCCGGAATTCGGGATTCATTTCGACCGGCTCACGCAGGCGCTGGTGGGACGTGTGGAAGAGCGTCAGGCCGCGATCCTGGGGCCGGAAAGCAGCGACACGCCGGGCGATGTGCGCATCCTGGCCGAATCCGTCACCGCCTTCCTGCTCGACGCCTATGTGCGCTGGATGGAGAACGGCGATCCGGCCCGGGATGAGCAGTTCCTCGCCTGGATCACGTCTTCGGTCCGGGCCACGGTCTATTACTGGCGAGGCCTCGCGCCCTGATTGCCGGCCCCACGGCGCTCCGCCTTGAACTCTGCGGGATAGGTGTGTAACTCGTGAGTTACATGCTTGGTGGAGAGAGGAGAACGCGAATGGCGGGCTATCGGATGATCGCGGGCGGAATGCTGGTTATGGCGCTGTTTTCCGGCGCCGCCGCTGCGCAACGCCCCGGCTTTGGCGAACGTCTGCGCGAATTGCGCGCGGCGCGACAGCAAGCCTCTGCGGATGTCGATGGCGCCACGCGCCAGACGCTGATGTTCGCGGGGCGGGAACGGAGCTATGCGCTGCTCGATGCGCACAAGGGCGGCACGCCCGCTCCGCTCGTGATCGTACTGCACGGCGGCGGCGGCAATGGCGGTACGATGCTGCCACGTTGGGCCGACAAGGCGCGGTCCGAGGGGCTGGTCGTCGCGGCGCCCGATGGTGTGGGCCGTATGCAGGGCATGGGAACCTGGAATGCCGGTGGCTGCTGTGGCGAGGCCATGACCAGCGGGCTGGATGACGTGGCCTTCGTCAATGCCGTGGTCGATGACATCACGCGCAAGGGCGGTATCGACACGCGGCGGATCTACGTGGCCGGTTTTTCCAACGGCGGGATGCTGACCCACCGCTTCGCGATCACGCACGGAGACCGGATTGCCGCCGCCGCCGTTGTTTCCGGGGCGATGTTTGGCGATGAAAAGCCGGCCGCCGCCCCGGTTCCGATGCTGATCATGCACGGCAGGAAGGACAATGTTGTTGGCTATGACGGGGGCATGAGCCCGACCAGTTTCGTCGCGCGTGCCCAATCCGCGCCGTTCCTGCCGGTGGAGCGCGCCGTTGCGTTCTGGCGGGACGCGGATGGCTGCCGCGCCGCGCCGGCCGTCACCACGGGCGGGGATGTGACCAGCGCGCGATCCTCAGGATGCTCGGGTGGATCGGAAGTCCTGTTCTACAGCCTGGCAAGCGCCGGTCATGGCTGGCCGGGCGATACCCGCAGCCGGGGGATGCTTGGGAACGATCCTTATACGCAGATCAATGCCACCGAGGTGATCTGGGATTTCTTCAAGGCCCACCGGCGCTAGGGTCAGAACGCAAAGCTGACGCCCGCCGACATCCGGTGATTGCGATAGCTCTTGCCCCGGTCCACGCCATCGTAGCTGGCCTGGACCGAAAGGTTGCGCGCCAGATTTGCGCTGACGGCGGCGCCATAGGCCATGCCGCTCTTTGCCAGACCGGTGCTCTGCACCGTCCATGCCGCACCGTTGAGGACCGTCGTGCGCGAGGCCGTTGGCGCATCGCCAAGCTGGGTCAGCAAGGTTCCATAGGCGGATAGCCTGGCGGACGCGAACGTCTGCACCAACTGGCCGCCGACGCGGCTGTCCAGCGTGTTCCAGCCGCTGTGGGGCAGGGTCAGGGCGAAAGCGCTGTTCGATGCGGTTTCGCTGACCTGCCCGGAGGACGCATTGCCAAGCTGCACCCCGGCCAGCGCATAGGCCGCAAATCCGCCGGCCTGCACCGCCCGCAGCCGTGCATCGACCGCCAGTTGCGCCACGGAGACACGCGCGTTTCCGCTGGCCCGCACGGTATCGCGGGCGGTGGCGATGGTCCGGCTGGCGTTCATCGTGCCGGAAGCAAACCCGCCAATCGCGGAGAGATCGACGAAAGCCGCTGGCGCATAGCGGCCGTAGAGGTAACCGACCGCTCCCGCGCCGCTGGCTTCCGCCCCGAGTCCGGTGTTGATCCGGGTATGGGTGTAGCCGCCCGCCACGCCAAAGCGCAGGCGCGGCGTGTCGACCAGAGTGGCCCCGGCGATGAAGCCGCGCGTCGTTGCCGAATTGCCGTTGCCCCGCGCGCTGTCGCCCGGCGCCTCGTGGCTGTTGATGTAGCGCGTCCACAGCTGGACGCCCTGCTCGCCGCGCGCTCCGACGTAGCCCCCCTGATTCAGTTGATCGCGCACCGTGCCCAGGGCGGTATTCGCCGCGCTGGCATAGCCCTGCAGCGCATCGGCATAGATCTGGCCGCTGATCTGCGAGAAGGCCCGTTCATAACCGGCCGCATCAAGCCCATAGAGACTGTTGAACAGGCCGCCGTTCGCGGCATTGCCGCGGAGGCTGTCCAGCGCGGTGGCCGTGGCCCGCGTATTGCTGTTCCATCCGCTGGTCGCGCCCAGCGAGCCGAAGCTCACCGGTGTTACGACCAATTGCGCGGTGGTATCGGTGTAGAGCGCATCGAAGCGGGTGTTGGCCGCCAGGCCGCTGGCAGGCTGCACGATGGATTCGAATGTACCCCGCACCGCCGTTGCCGATACAACGGTGTAGCGGCTGCCCAGCGCCGGCGTGTAGCTGTTGGTGGCAGCACCGGTGATGCCGCGCAGTGTGGGGACAATCGTGCCGCCCAGCGTCACGGTGCCATTGACCACTAGCCGGTCGTAACTGCCCGCGCCACCGCCGGCGGACCAGGTCGCCCCGTCGATGTCGACGGCCATGGTGGATCCCGACGCCAGCGAGACGGATCCGTTCACCATCAAGGTGCCCGGGGAATTGCCCGGCGCCAGCGTGGCGCCGCTGGAGACTGCGAGAATGCCGTCGCTGGCCATGGTGATCGTGCCCGAACCGCTCAGCACGGCGCCATTGGCCACGGTCAGCCCGCCCGTCGCCAAAGTGCCATTGACCGCAAGCCGCCCGGCGGAAACGGTGGTGGCGCCACCAATCGCGCTGCTTCCGGTGAGGGTGAGCGCACCGCTGCCCGATTTGGCAAGGGTGCCGGTTCCGGTGATCGATCCGGCATAAGTGCCATCGGTCGCCTGGATAAATTCAAGCGCGCTGTCGTTCAGGATCGCCCCTTGCAGCGAAGTGCTTGTGCCCTTCAGCGTCCCGCCGGCGATCGTGGTGCCGCCGCTGTAGCTGTTGGCGCCGGTGAGCGTCAGCGTGCCGCCGCTCAGGCCGAACTGTCCCGCTCCGGAGAGGATGCCCGAAAAGGTGCCGGTTCCGGCCGAGACGGTCAGCGCCTTGCTTCCCAGCACGACCGAGCCCGACCCATCGAGATCGACTACGCTGGTCCCCTGATCCGCGATGCCCGAAATATCGAACGTGCCGTCGACCGTCAGAGAGGAAGAAACCACCGCCCCGGAACCCGTCAGCGCCAGCGTGCCGCCATCGACGACGGTGCCGCCGGTGTAGCTGTTGGTGCCCGAGAGCGTGGTCGTGCCGCTGGACTGGCTGACGCAGCCGGTGCCGGTCAGCGTGGCGCTGACCGTGCCGCCCTGCAGGGCGAAGGTGCCCGAGGAGGACAGCACGCCGTTCTGGATCGTCCCGCCGGCAAGGGTGATGCCGCCGTCCTCGGTCTGGCTGGTGCCACCGAGGTCGAGCGTGCCATTGGCGTTGACGGTGGTGGAGCCGCTCGTGTCACCCAGCGTGCCATCGCCCGTCAGCGCCAGCGTGCCGTCGCTGACGACGGTACCGCCGGTGTAGCTGTTGGTGCCCGAGAGCGTGGTCGTGCCGCTGGACTGGTCGACGCCGCCGGTGCCGGCCAGCTGCGCGCGGATCGTGCCGCCCTGCAGGGCGAAGGTGCCCGAGGAGGACAGCACGCCGTTCTGGATAGTCCCGCCAGCAAGGGTGACGCCGCCGTTCTGGGTCTGGCTGGTGCCACCGAGGTCAAGCGTGCCGTCGGCGTTGACGGTGGTGGAGCCGCTCGTGTCACCCAGCGTGCCATCGCCCGTCAGCGCCAGCGTGCCGCCGCTGACGACGGTACCGCCGGTGTAGCTGTTGGCACTGGACAGAGTGGTTGTGCCGCTGGACTGGTTGACTCCGCCGGTGCCGGCCAACGCGGCATTGACCGTGCCGCCGTGCAGCGTGAAGCTGCCGGAGGAGGTGAGGGTGCCGTTCTCAATCGTGCCGCCGGCCAGCGTGACGCTGCCGTCCTGGGTCTGGCTGGTAGCGCCAAGGTCAAGCGTGCCGTCGGCGTTGATGGTGCTGCTGCCGCTCGTATCGCCGAGCGTGCCGTTGCCCACCAGGGCCAGCGTGCCACCGCTGACGACGGTGCCGCCGGTGTAGCTGTTCGCGCCGGAAAGCGTGGTGGTGCCGCCGGACTGATGAACGCCACCGGTGCCGGCCAGCGCGGCGCTCACCGCGCCCCCTTGGAGCGCAAAAGTGCCCGACGAGGAAAGGACGCCGTTCTGGATCTCCCCGCCGGCGAGCGTGACGCCGCCGTTCTGGACCTGGCTGGTGCCGCCGAGGTCAAGCGAGCCACCGCCGATGACGGTGGTGGTGCCGCTCGTGTCACCCAGCGTGCCGTCGCCCGCCAGCGCGAGCGTGGCGTCGCTCACGACTGTGCCCCCGGTGTAGCTGTTGGTGCCCGACAGCGTTTGCGTTCCCGCTCCCAGCACCAGCCCCCCGGCTCCGGCGATCGTGCCAGCGAACGTATCGTTGGCGTGGGTGATTGTCAGCGTATTGTCGCCCAGCGTGACGACGCCACTGCCTGCCAGAGAGGCAACCGATGCCACGCCGCCTGCTCCGGCAATGTCGAAAATACCGTTGTTCACGAGGCGCGCGGAATTCGTGATCGACGCCCCGCCGGAAAGGGCGAGTGCGGCATCGCTGTCGATGGTCGTATCGCCGGTCCAGTTGTTGCCGGCATTGGTCAGCGCGAAAGGCCCGCCCGAGAACGTCACCTGCTGATCGATGGCAACAGCATCGCCGTTGATGTTGTTGCCCGTTCCCGTGGTGATCGCGCCTGAAAGAGTCACCACGTGCCCGGACGTGTTCCGGAAGACGGTCCCGTTGGCGCTGGCGGGCGAGGCCACCTCGAGCGAAACGTTGTTGGCATAGGTGCCGTCTGCGGCAAAGGCGATGGTCGGGTTCACGGCATGGATCGTGCCCGTCCCTGCGGCACCGGTATCACCCAGTTCCAGTGTGCCGCCATTGACATAGAGATCGCCCGAGAAGCCACTGTTGTTGGCCATCAGCTGCAGCGTGCCGGCGCCCCGCTTCACCAGCGATCCCGAACCGCTCAGCGTTCCGGTCAGGGCGATGGCGTTGCCGTCGGTATCGATCGCGCCGCCCAGTGATTGCACGGTGAAATTGTTGCCGATCGTTCCGCCAGCGACGATCTTGAGCGTTCCGCCCGCGAACACGGGGTTGACGGCATTGGCGGCCAGATCGGTGGAACTGTAATAGCTGACCGCCGTGTCGATGTCGGGAATGGCGGGGGGCGCGGGCGGGTTGGTGATCACGACCGTGCCCGTGGTCGTCCCCAGCTTCGAAGCGACGAATAGGATGGGGTCAAGCGCGTTATCGATCGCGTTGAAATCACCGAACCCCAGTTGATACGTGCCGCTGTTGTCGATCGTGAAGGTCTGGGCAATGAATGACGTGCTGCCATAGCTTTGCAGGATGACGGTCTGCGCGGGGTAGCCGGTGGACCCCGCCGTGATCCCCGCAGCGCCGTTGCGGGCCAGCAGGTCGACCGTGTTGAGGCCGTTGCCCGCGATCGAAAAGAAGACGCCATCCGTATAGGGAAGGTAGTCTTGCGCGGCATAGGCCCAATAGAACGTGTAGGAGCCCTGCGACAGGGTCAGCTGCTTGGAGATGTAGCCGAAGTTCGTTGTCGTAAGGTTGGCGCCCACGCCATTAATCGTGACATTACCGGTACCGGTGGCCGACAGCATCGTACCCGCACTGAGCCCCAGCGCGGCGTCGATGGAGTCGATCGTCGTGAGGCTGAGTTGAGGCTGGATCACGGCCATGGACTCACCCGGAGCCGGCGTCAGCGTGAAAGGGGAGACGCCCAGATTCAGCGTTACCGTGGTGGCGGTGACAGACGCGCCGCCGGCCGTCGTCCACCCGTTCAAGGTGCCATCGGCGAAGAGGTCGAGGCTGCCCGCGGTCTGCGCGATCGCGGCATGAGGCGGAATAATGGCGCTGGAAAAGAGCAGCGCCAGTCCAAAGGATTCAGCCTTTCTCGAAAACGTCATTCGCCGCCCTTTCCTGATCGACGCGCCAGTTTAAGTGGCGTTTTGAAAGCAACGGCTATCTACGATGGTAAAATATCCATCAAAATTACGGACGTATAAAGGAAAACACTTAGGGATTTCCGCGAGGGATAAGTGTTGGTCGTATTCCATTGTCCAGCACCCGTGCCGAACTGGGAAATCGGGACTTTCCCATTCCGCCGTCGGAAGCCGCCGCCGCATTGCACGCGCGTCCGGCCGTGCGCTTGACGAGGTGCTCCAAGGCCCCGCGATCAGCGCTGGCGGCGACCGGAGCGTGCGGATAGGGTGCGCTTCCGCCGTGCGGGAATCCCTTGGCCCGCGAAAACAAGGAAGCTGCGATGCGCCGTTTCACAATGCACGCGATAGGGTTGAGCCTGCTCGCGCCGATGGCCACCGCCGATGCCGCGCCCGCCCGCCATGTGCCGGCGGCTGTAGGCTTTCCGTTTTCCAAGGCGGTGGCGGTCGATGGAATTCTGTATCTCTCGGGCGAGATCGGAACGGGGCCGGACGGGAAGCTGGTGCAAGGTTTCGACGCGCAGGTGCGCCAGACGATGGACAACATCGTCGCCACGCTCGCGCGGGAGGGATTGAACACCGACGACGTGTTCAAGTGCACGGTCTATCTTGCCGACATGAGCCAGTGGAGCGCGTTCAACCGCATCTACGTGTCCTACTTCAAACCCGGTCGTTTGCCCGCGCGAAGCGCATTGGGCGTGAACGGTCTCGCGATGGGCGCGGTGACCGAGGTCGAATGCTGGGCCACGTTGCCCCGGAAGTAACCCGCTCCGAATCCGTCCTGGCCGCACTTTCCGCGTTGCCGCAAGCCATGCGGTGCGTCCTGCTCGTCACCGGAATTATTGGACAGGCCAATTTGGCATTTCCCGGGAAGGTTATTGCTCTGGCCCAGCCAACGAGCGGCGGGTGGCGGATTTTTTGCCGCGCCACGGTGAGCCTTCGGCCGTCCGAGGCTTCGTTTTCCGGGCGTTGCGATAGCGGCTATGATCCATAAATATATCGCTATATCAATGCCATGACGGGTTGTGCGGCCAATTCCCTGTAAGGAGGAATGACCAAAGTTGTCAAAATCTGCGAAGAACGGCTTGTATCTGGTAAGGCCATTTGATAGGAGGCCGATGCTTCACGGGCGAAGAACCCGTGCTTCTACTTCCAGGGAGAATGGAGATGACCTGTTTCCGCAATTCCGTTTGCCTCGGTGCGCTGGCTGCCGCGACGGCAGCGTTGGCGCAGCCGGCCATTGCGCAGAACGCGGCGCAGGATCAGGCATCTGCGAAGTCCGATTCCGGGGCTGATTCCGCGGCACCCGGCGAGATCATTGTCACCGCGCAGAAGCGCGCGGAAAACGTGCAGAGCGTTCCTCTCGCCGTTTCGGTGGTCGGGCCGACCCAGCTCAAGGCCGCCGGCGTCACGCAGTTCCAGGATCTGGGCAAGATCGCGCCCTCGCTGACGATCCGCCCCGCCGAACACCCCGCCAACGCCAACGTCTCGCTGCGCGGCGTCGGCACCTTCGCCTTCGGCATCGGCGTGGAGCCGAGTGTGGCCGTGCTCGTCGACGAAGTGCCGCTGGCCTTTCAGGCCCGCGCCTTCACCGATCTGCCCGACGTGGAACGCATCGAAGTGCTGCGCGGGCCGCAGAGCACGCTTTACGGCAAGTCGGCCTCGGCGGGTCTGATCAACATCATCACGCGTGAGCCGACCGACACCTTCCACGCCCGCGCCAATATCCTGGCCACCACCGATTCCGAAGTGGGCGGCAACGTGAGCATCTCCGGACCGCTTGCCCAGGATCTCGGCTATGTGCTCTCGGCCAGCTATTCGAAGTGGGATGGCAACGTCCACAACCTGTACAACGGCAAGACCGTGAACGGTCGCGAAACGGTGAACCTGCGCGGCAAGATCCGTTACGAGCCCAGCTCCGACGTCAAGATCACGCTGTCGGGCAACTACGTGAACGGCACCACCACCGTCGGCCGTCCGTTCATCCGCATGGCGCCCGGCGCGCTGCTGCGCAACACCGCCGGCCAGACCGTGGGCGTGACGATGCCCGGCGTGAACGTGAACCCCGAAAACCAGGACATCAGCAACAACTACGATTCCCGCACCAAGTATTACGGCGGCGGCGGATCGCTGCGCGGCGAATTCGGGCTGGGCGACCTGACGCTGATCTCGATCACGTCCTACGACAAGTTCCGCCTGAACGATTACCTTGATCACGACGATACCTCCTCGACGCTGCCGATCGGCAGCAACATCCAGGTCGGCGCGTTCAAATCGCGGCTGTTCACGCAGGAAGTCCGCCTGCTGTCGCCCGGCGACAAGCCGTTCCGCTACACGGTCGGCGCCTACTATGCCGATGTACGGTTCGAGCGGCCGTTTTATCGCGGCCCCGCGTTCTCGCCGGCCAACTGGTATGCCACGTCCAAGTCGCGGCAGGTTGCCGGCTTCGTGCAGGCCGACTGGGAATTCATGCCCAAGGCCACGCTGACGGCGGGCGGCCGCGTGCAGAACGAAAAGATCGCCTACACCTTCCAGGACAACCTGGCGGCGGCCGGCAGCCAGTTCTTCAGTGGCGGCGCCTCGAAGACGGCCGGCACCTACCGGATCAGCGCGCGCTATGAATTCACGCCCGACCTGATGGTGTTCGCGACCTATTCGACCGGTTACAAGGGCCAGACCTACGACCTCACCACCGGCTTCAATGCGGCGCGTGCGGCCGCCGGCCCGCTGCTGCCCGAACGCTCGCGCGATATCGAGGTCGGCGCGCGCATGCAGTTCCTCGACCGGCACGTGACGGTGAACCTCACCTACTTCGACACGACCTACAAGAACCTGCAGGCGCAATCGATCGAGACGATCGGCGGCACGCAGAACTTCCGCCTCACCAACGTCGGCAAGCTGGGCACCAAGGGCGTCGAACTCGATACCTCGGCGCGGACGGGCGACCTCTCGCTCAACTGGTCGCTGGCCTATCTCGACGCGAAGTACCTCTCGTACCCGACCGCGCAGTGCTATCCGTTGCAGACGGCCGCGACGGGCTGCATCAGCGGTTCGCCTAACTACCAGAACCTGACCGGCGCGCGCGCCGTGCAGGCGCCGAAGTGGAAGTTCGCGCTCGGCACGGAATACAGCCCGGCGCTGACCGACACCCTGCGCGGCGTGGCCCAGCTCAACTGGCAGTACCAGAGCAGCCTCTACTTCGTGGCGGAAGACCCGCAGACGTTCCAGCCGGCCTATTCGATCGTCAATATCGCGCTGGGCCTGCGCGCCGAGGATCGCCGCTGGGAACTGACCGGGTTCATCAACAACCTGTTCGACAAGCAGTACTACGGGTCGCTGGTGAACACGGCCAGCAACTTCGGCACGGTGCTGGCGACGCAGGCGGTGCTGCCGCGTGACTATCGCCGCTACGGCGGCGTGCGTTTCGGCGTCAATTTCTGACGATCCGGGTCCTCCGGTCGCAACGGTGGGGGCGTCCCTCAGCCCCCACCACCCTTCCGGAGCGCCAATAGACGTATCGGGCGACAAGCGCGGGAGAAGGACATGCGGCAGGTTCGGGTAAAAGCGGGATTGATCGTGGCGGCGCTGGGATGCGCCGTGCCGGCCATGGCGCAGGAAGCACCCGCGGTCCTGCCGCTCAGCACCGTGCAGAACGGGCCGCTGCTCGTTTCGGCCGACATGCGCCAAGGCACCGATCTTTCCGGCCCGTGGCATTATTCGATCGATCCCTATCGTGCGGGGATCGCCGGCTTCCATGGCGAGATGCCCGAGCGCGGGCAGCAGCGTTATGCCGATGTCGATGTCCGCAAGGCCATGGCCGAGGACAACCGCACGCTGTACGAATTCGACATGGCGCATTCGCCCACCGCCGCGCTGCCCGGTTCGTGGCTGGCGCAGACGCCCGAGATGCGCCACTATCAGGGCCTCGTCTGGTATCAGCGCGCGTTCGATGTGCCCGCGCAGCGCAAAGGGCGCACGTTCCTGCGCTTCGGTGCGGCGAACTACACCACCACGGTCTATGTCAACGGCCAGCCGGTGGGCCGGCACGAGGGCGGTTTCACCCCCTTCGCCTTCGATGTGACGAAGCTGCTGCGCGATGGCGCGAACCAGGTGACGATCGGCGTGGATTCGCAGGCGACCGCCACCACCGTCCCTCCGCCGGTGACCGACTGGGAGAACTATGGCGGCGTCACGCGCCCGATCCGCCTGATCACCACGCCCGACACTTACGTGGACGATGCGTGGGTGCGGCTGACGCGTGATGGCCGGATCACGGTCAGCGCGCATCTCGATGGCCCGCAGGCCGCCAACAGCGCGATCCGTCTGCGTATCGGGGAACTGAAGCTGGAGCTGGCCGGCAAGACCGACGCGCATGGAGACTGGCGCGCCACGATGACCGCGCCACGCGCACTGGTGCGCTGGTCGCCCGAAACGCCCCGGCTCTATGACGTGACGATCGCGGCGGGCGAGGATACCTGGCGCGACCGCGTGGGCTTCCGCACCATCGAAACGCGCGGGGCGGACATCCTGCTCAACGGCAAGCCGGTGTTCCTGCGCGGTATCTCGGTGCACGAGGAGGAAATCGGCAGCAATCCGGCGCGCGTGATCACGCCCGATGCGGCGCGGGCCTTGCTGGGCGAGGTCAAGAACGGCTTGCACGGCAATTACGTGCGGCTGGCGCACTATCCGCACAGCGAAGTGATGACCCGTGCGGCGGACGAAATGGGCCTGCTCGTGTGGAGCGAGGTGCCGGTCTACTGGATGGTCGCGTGGTCGAACCCGCAGACGCTGGCGACGGCACGCAACATGCTGGCGGAGAATATCCTCCGCGATCGCAATCGCGCCTCGGTGGCGATCTGGAGCGTCGCCAACGAAACGCCGGTAACGGACGCGCGCAACGTGTTCCTGCGCACGCTGGTCAGCGATGTGCGCCGGCTGGACGATACGCGGCTGGTCAGTGCGGCACTGCTGGTCGATCGCGCGAAGGATGCGGCGGTGCCGACGATGACGCTGGCCGATCCGCTGGCCGATGTTCTCGATGTCATGGCGATCAATACGTACAACGGCTGGTACACCAACGATCGGCTGGCCGATCTGCCGGGCAGCGTCTGGCATGTGCCCGCCAACAAGCCGCTGGTCTTTTCCGAGTTCGGCGCGGATGCCAAGGCGGGCTTTCACGATGGCGGCGCCGGGCAGAAGTTCTCCGAGGAGTTCCAGGCGGAATACTACCGCAAGACCCTGGCCATGGCGGACGAACTGCCCACGCTGCGCGGCATGTCTCCTTGGATCCTCAAGGATTTCCGCTCTCCCCGCCGCCAGAATCCGGATTTCCAGCAAGGCTGGAACCGCAAGGGTCTGATTTCGGAAACCGGCCAGCACAAGATGGCGTTCGACGTCCTGGCGCACTATTATCAGGCCAAAGATCAGGCAGGACGCTGAATGGCCCGGATCGTATGCGTGGGCGAAGCCATGCTCGAACTCTCGCGGCAGGGCGAGGGCTGGGCGCTGGGCTATGGCGGAGACACGCTGAACACTGCGATCCATCTGGCACGCGCCGGGCATGACGTAGCCTATTTCACCGCGCTGGGCAGCGATCCTTTCGCGGATGACTTGCGGCGGCGCTGGGCGGCGGAAGGGCTGGACTGTTCGCTGGCGCTGGCGCACCCGACCCGCCAGACCGGTCTTTATGCGATCAGCACCGACGCGCGGGGCGAACGCAGTTTCGCCTACTGGCGCGATACCAGCGCCGCGCGCGAAATGTTCGCGCTGCCCGGCGCGGCGGCGGCGCTGGAGCAGGTGGAGCGAGCGGACCTCATCCATTTTTCGCTGATTACGCTGGCGATCCTGCCGGCCGAAGCGCGCGAGGCTCTGCTGGCGCTGGCCCGCCGGGTGCGTGCGCGCGACGGCACAGTCTCGTTCGACGGGAACTACCGGCCCCGGTTGTGGAAAGATGCGGCAGAAGCGCGTACCGCGCGCGACAGCGCGATCGCGGTGGCGGATATCGGCCTGCCGACGCTGGACGACGAGATGGCCATGGGGGGCGCAAGCTCCGCACCGGCGGTGTCGGCGCACTGGCAGGCCGCCGGGTGCCGCGAAACCGTGGTCAAGCTGGGCGAGGCGGGGTGCCTGCTGCCCGATGCGACGATCATCGCGCCCGACGCCGTGCTCGATCCGGTCGATACCAGTGGCGCGGGCGATGCGTTCAACGGGGGCTATCTGGCGGAGCGGATGCGCGGCGCCGATCCGCGTGCCGCCGCGCGAGCCGGCCACGCGCTCGCCGGCTGGACGATCATGCGCCCGGGGGCGATCCCGGCGGATACGTTTGCATCCGTGGTGCCCAATTGACGCGGCATTCCCGCATCTTTACGCCTCCAGGCGCTCCGCGCAGCTTCCGGGAACAGGATCGCCTGAAATGACGAAAACAAGCGCATCGCCCGTTTATGACATCGTTGTCGTAGGAGGCGGCATCAACGGTGCCGGCATCGCGCGCGATGCGGCAGGGCGCGGGCTGAACGTCCTGCTGGTGGAGCGCGAGGATCTCGCCTCGCACACCTCGTCGGCCAGCACGAAGCTGATCCATGGCGGGCTGCGTTATCTCGAATACTACGAATTCCGCCTGGTGCGCGAAGCGTTGCAGGAGCGCGAACGCCTGCTGCGGATCGCTCCGCACATCATCTGGCCGCTACGCTTCGTCCTGCCCCGACCCAAGGGCGGCCGGCCCGGCTGGATGATCCGCATCGGGTTGTGGCTCTACGATCACATCGGCGGCAAGCAAAGCCTGCCAAAGTCGGAAGGGGTCTCGCTGCGCGATCCGCGCTGGAGCGATGGGCTCAAGCCCGGCCTGACCAGCGGCTTCGCCTATTCGGACGCATGGGTGGACGATGCGCGGATGGTCGTGCTCAACGCCATGGACGCCGCCGCGCGCGGGGCGACGATCCGGACGGGCGTGGCCATGACCGGGGCGCGGGTGGAAGACGGCCTGTGGCAGGTGGATTTGCGCGAGGAAGCCGGTGGCGCCGCGTCCACCGTGCAGGCGCGTGCCCTCGTCAACGCCGCTGGCCCGTGGGCAGGCAGCCTGCTGCACGACATCGGCGGCGTGGCGCATGAGGGCGGTATCCGGCTGGTCAAGGGCAGCCACATCATCGTGCCGCCGCTCTACAAGGGCGATCACGCGTTCATCCTGCAGAACCCGGACGGACGCATCGTCTTCACCATCCCGTACCAGAAGCGCTTCACGCTGATCGGCACGACGGATGTGCTGGTGGACGAGGCCGAGCGCGCGCGGCCCAGGATCAGCGCCGAGGAAACCGAGTACCTCTGCCACACCGTCAGCGAATACTTCGAGCGGCAGGTTGCGCCGGCCGACGTCATCTCGACCTATTCGGGCGTCCGCCCGCTGTACGACGATGGCGGAGACGACGCCAAGGCGATCACGCGCGACTATGTGCTCAAGCTGGGGCGCGAGGAAGGCCCGCAGCTGCTGAGCGTGTTCGGCGGCAAGCTGACGACGTATCGCCGGCTGGCGGAGCACGCGCTGGAAAAGCTGGCCCCGTTCCTGCCGGCGATGGGGCCGGCATGGACGGGCGCGGGGCCGCTGCCGGGCGGCGACTTGCCCGGAGGCGACTTCGATGCCTTCCTCCAGACCGTGCGCGCGCGCTGGCCGTTCCTGCCCGCCGACACGGCCGAGCGCGTGGCCCATGCCTATGGCACGCGCGTCGAGGAATGGCTGGGCGGTGCGGAGGGCTGGAACGCCCTGGGTGAGGATTTCGGCGCCGGCCTGACCGCTGCAGAAGTGGACTATCTCTGCGCGCACGAATGGGCGCGGACGGCGGAGGACATCCTGTGGCGGCGAACCAAGTTGGGCCTTGTCTGTCCTTCTGATACGGCGGAACGGCTCGCGCTCTATCTGGCAAGGCGCGCGGGACACGAAACGACCGCCGCGCCGGCGGTGGCCAGCGGGGGAGAAGGATAATGGCCGGGCTGATCCTCGCGCTCGATCAGGGCACCACGTCCACGCGGGCGCTGGTGTTCGACGCGGATCGCCGCGTCATTGCCAGCGCGCAGCAGGAATTCCCCCAGCACTACCCGCATCCCGGCTGGGTCGAACACGATGCCGAGGACATCTGGCGCGACACGCTGGCCTGCGCGAAGCTGGCACTGGAGCGCGGCGGGCTTTCGGCGGCGGACATCGCGGCGATCGGCGTTACCAACCAGCGCGAAACCACCGTGCTGTGGGACCGCAAGACGGGCAAGCCGCTGCACAACGCGATCGTCTGGCAGGACCGGCGCACCGCCGAAGTCTGCGCGGTGCTGCGCGATGCGGGCCATGAACCGCTGGTGCAGGAACGCACCGGCCTGCTGCTCGACCCCTATTTCTCGGCGACGAAGCTCGCCTGGCTGCTCGATACCGTGCCCGGCGCGCGTGCGGCGGCCGAAGCGGGCGAACTGGCGTTCGGCACGATCGACACCTTCCTGCTGTGGCGCCTGACCGAAGGGCGTTCGCACAGGACCGACGTGACCAACGCCAGCCGCACGCTGCTCTACGACATCCACCGCCAGCGCTGGTGCCCCGACTTGCTGGCGCTGTTCCGCATTCCGGCGGCGGTCCTTCCCGAAGTCTGCGACAGCGCTTCGGACTTCGGCCATACCGACCTGCTCGGCGCGCGTGTGGCGGTCGGCGGCATGGCGGGGGATCAGCAGGCGGCGCTGGTCGGCCAGTCGTGCTTCGCGCCGGGTCAGGCCAAGATCACCTATGGCACGGGCGGCTTCATGCTGCTCAACACGGGCGACAGGGCGGCGCGGTCGCAGGCGCGGCTGCTCACGACCATTGCCTATCGCGTCGGCGGACAGGCGCGTTACGCGATGGAAGGCTCGATTTTCGTCGCCGGAGCGGCGATCAAGTGGCTGCGCGACAAACTGGGCATCATCGTGGAGGCGCGCCAGACGCAGGAGATGGCCGCACGGCTGCCCGATAACGGCGGCGTCTTCATGGTCCCGGCCTTCGTCGGCCTGGGCGCGCCACACTGGCATACCGAGGCGCGCGGGATGCTGACCGGCATGACCTTCGACACCGGCGCGGCCCATATCGCGCGCGCCGCGCTGGAATCGGTTGCCTTCCAGACGGCCGATCTGGTCGCGGCGATGCAGGCGGACGGGGCGGGCAAGCTTGCCGTCCTGCGCGTCGATGGCGGCATGGCGGCGAACGACTGGTTCTGCCAGTTCCTGGCCGATATTCTCGACATCGTGGTGGAGCGGCCGGCCAACCTCGAAACCACCGCGCTGGGGGCGGCGCTGCTGGCGGGGCACCAGTCCGGCGCCTGGCCCGATGCGCTTTCGGCCGATCCGGGCGCGGAAGGCCTCGTCCGCTTCGCGCCGCGGATGGCGTCGGAAGAACGGGCCGGGCTGATCGGCGGCTGGCAAACGGCCGTGCGCCGGGCCATCAGCGCCTGAGGTAGAGAGGGAGAACCGCATGCGCATTTTCCATCGCGGTTGCATGGCGCTGATGGCGCTGTTGGCTCTGTCCGGCGTGGCGCGGGCCGCCCCGGGCGACTGGGTGCAACAGGTGCAACCCATCGCGATTCCGGCCGACGGCCAGGGCATCGCTCTGCCAGTCACGCTGCCATCGCCGAAGGGCGGGGAAAGCCGCCACGAAGCCTGGGCGCAGCAGGGGCCGGGACAGCGGCTGGTCTATAACGTCAACCGGCCGGAACTGATCGTCGTCCCTCCCGCCCAGGGTGCTGCGCCCGCAGGCGATCAACCGGCGGTGATTCTCGTTCCGGGTGGCGGCTTCGAGTTCCTGTCGATGGACAACGAAGGCTATGGCGTGGCCGAACGGCTCGGCAAGCTGGGCGTGCGCGTGTTTATCCTCAAGTACCGCACGCTGGTTCTGCCCGACAGCATCGACGGCTTCCGCGATGCGCTGGCGAGCACGTTCGCGGGCAAGGGGCCACCGATCGATATCCTGCAGGATCTGCCCTATGCCGTGGCCGATGCGCAGTCCGCCGTGCGCACGGTGCGTGCCCGGGCGAAGGAATGGCATGTCGATCCCCGCCGCGTGGGGCTGCTGGGCTTTTCCGCCGGCGCGATGACGACGCTCGCGATGATGCAGGCCGATGTGCCCGATACCATGCCCGATTTCGCGGGACTGATTTATGGCCCGACCAAGACCGGCCCCGTCCCGCCCCATGCGCCGCCCCTGTTCGCCGCGCTGGCGATGGACGACCGCTTCTTCGGCAAGGACGATCTCGGCCTGATCGATGGCTGGCGCAAATCCGGCGCATCGGTGGAATTCCACCTCTACAGCGGCGGCGGCCACGGCTTCGCCTCGCAGCCTAACGGCACCACCAGCGATGCCTGGTTCAGTCAGTACGCCTTGTGGCTCAAGGCCATGAAGATCGTGCCCTAGGGTCTTGACCCTAGATCCGCGCGGATTGTTTTTGACATAGGCGGCCCGCCAATCGGATACCACGGGCATGTGGGTATTGCTGGGCATCGCCATCATCGTCGCGGGCTTCATGCTCCGCTTCAATCCGCTGCTCGTCATCGTGGCGGCGGCGCTGGCGACGGGACTGGCGGCGGGGCTGAGCCCCGTGGCGATCGTCGCGGCCTTCGGCAAGGCGTTCAACGATACGCGCTACGTCAGCGTCGTGTGGATCGTGCTGCCGGTCATCGGCATGCTCGAAGCCTATGGCCTGCGGGAACGGGCGAGGACGCTGATCGGCGGGTTGCGCGGCGCCACGGCGGGGCGCCTGCTGGCGGGATACCTGCTCCTGCGCCAGGCGACGGCGGCGATCGGGCTGACCTCCGTCGCCGGCCATCCGCAGACCGTGCGGCCGCTGGTGGCCCCCACGGCGCTGGCCGCCGCCGAAGCACAGGCGGGCGATCTGCCGGAAGCGGAGCGCGAGGAAATCAAGGCCTGGGCTGCCGCGACCGACAATGTCGGGCTGTTCTTCGGCGAGGACATCTTCCTGGCGATCGGATCGATCCTGCTGATGAAGGGCCTGCTCGAACAATACGGGATCGTCGTCGAACCCTTCCAGCTTTCGGTCTGGGCCATCCCTACGGCGATCGCCGCCTTCGCGGTCCACGGCTTCCGACTATGGCTGCTGGACCGTCGCCTCGCCCGAACGAAGGGCCGGGAAACGGAGGCATGATCACGCTGCAATGGGTCTATGGACTGGCCGGGGCGGTCTTCGCCGCGTTCGCCGTGCTGGGGCTGCGCGATGCGGGGAACCCCCGGCGGTTCCGGAACGGCGCGTTCTGGGGGCTGATGGCCGCGAGCATGTGGGGCGGCGATCGGTTCGGCGATGTCGGCAACGGGCTGCTCGTGCTGGCGCTGGTGGGCATCGGCGCGCGGGGGCTGGGGCGGAGCGATGCGGGCGAAGTTCCATCGACCACCCTGACCGCGCGCGCGGCGCGCCATGGCAATCGCCTGTTCCTGATCGCGCTGGCCATCCCGTTGACGGCGCTGGCCGGTACGTTGCTGTTCAAGCAGTTTCCCGCGCTGATCGAAAGCAAGCAGGCGACGCTGATCAGCCTTGGGCTGGGCGTGGTGCTGGCCGTGGCGGCCGGTGGCGCGCTGCTGCGCGCGCCTCTCGCGCTGCCCTTGCAACAAGGCAGGCGGCTGATGGACCAGGTCGGCTGGGCCGCGATCCTGCCGCAGATGCTGGCCAGCCTGGGCGCCGTGTTCGCGCTGGCCGGGGTGGGCGAGGCGGTGGGCGGGATCGTCCGTCTTGGCATTCCGGAGGGCAGCCTGATCGGCGCGGTGGTGGCCTTCGGGCTGGGAATGGCGCTGTTCACCATGGTCATGGGCAATGCTTTCGCGGCGTTCCCGGTGATGTTCGCCGCCATCGGCATGCCCTTGCTGATTAGCACTTATCACGGCGATCCGGCGGCGATCAGCGCGATCGGGATGCTCGCCGGCTTCTGCGGTACGCTGATGACCCCGATGGCGGCCAATTTCAATCTGGTGCCCGCCGCGCTGCTGGAACTGCGCGACGAATACGGCGTGATCCGCCGCCAGATCGGCACCGCGCTGCCCTTGCTGGCGATCAACATCGCGTTTCTCTACTGGTTCGCGTTCGCCGCTCGATAGCCCCAAGGGCTGGCGCTTCAGTCGCAGGCGATGCCGGCCTGCTCCAGCCAGGCGCGGGCGGGGCCGAGATGCGCTTCGTAATGGCGCCAGCGCTGCACGGAATCGGCGTTCAGCGGCCGGCGCACCTGTTGCGCGCTGGGCGTTGCCACCGCGCCGCTGGCGGTGTGGAACGACAGGCAGGCATCGTCCCACGGCAGCCCGCAATGATCGAGCAGGCGCCGGGTTTCGCCTTCCTGATCGGCGATCAGGGCTTCGTAGCCGAGTTCGAGCACGGGGCCGGGAAACAGATCCCGCCACAGCGCGACCAGGCCATCGAACAGGGCATAGTACCGCGCCGCATCGACGAGGTCGTATGACCAGCCGTAGTAGGGCGAGGTGGTGGCGAACAGGTTCTTGTAGTTGCTCCACACCGCATCGAGCGGGTGGCGGCGCAGGCAGACGATCCGGGCGTTGGGCAGCGCGCGCGCGATGTGGCCGGCATAGAGGAAGTTGAGCGGGAACTTGTCGACGAAGATTGGCGCTTCGCCGCCGGCGTGCTGGCGCGCGCGGTCGAGATAGGCGCGGCCAAGGTCTTCGGGCCGTGCCGATCGCACGCCCGCGATAGTCTCGGGGTCGAGCACCATGCGCGAAGGGCTCTGCGACAGGCGTTTCAGCGCCAGCGGCATGGCCTGCAACTCGCCAACCGATTCCACCTGCGGGTGGGCCGCCAGGATGCGGTCGACCAGCGTCGTGCCGGTGCGCGGCATGCCCACCACGAAGATCGGCGCGTCGGCCAGCGTGCTTTCACCGGCGAAATAGGCGGGATCGGCAAAGGCCTCACGCAGCGCGGTGGCGTTGTGCTCGTCGCTCTCCATCGAAAAGCCCAGCCGCTTGCGGTGCGCGGCGTTGGCCGTGGAAAGATGGCGGAAGACATCCTCGTGCCGCCCCAGATCCTCGTATTCCTTGGCTGCGGCATAGTGGATGCGCAAGCGTTCGACCGGATCGGGCTGCGCGCCGATGGCCGTCTCCAGCCGCGCGGTGTGGTTCCGCTCCGCCTTCTGTCGCCGCAGACCAGCCAGGCCCAGATGCGCGCGGCCATGGCCCGGATCGTGCGCCAGCATGGCCTCGTACTGCGCTTCGGCATCGTCGGTGCGGCCGAAGAAGCCGTAGCTGCTGGCCAGGTTGAAGCGGAACGTAACGTTCGCGGGCATGGCGGCCACCGCGCGTTCGAACAAGGGCACGGCTGCGCCGTGATCGCCGAGCCGGGCATAAGTGCAGCCGATCGTATCCAGCACCAGCGGATCGTCGGTGGGACAGCGCGCGGCATGGTCGGCGGCGGCGCGGGCTTCGGCTTCCCGCCGCAGCAGGATCAGCAGGCGGGCGTGCTGCGCGGCGTATTCGGCATTGCTGCGCGCCAGTGAAACCGCCCGTTCCACGGCTGGCAGCGCGGCGTTGATCCGCCCGGTTTCGGCCAGCGCCATGGCGAGCAGGAAATGCGCCTCGGGGAGCGCGGCATTCACGCGCAGCGCGGCATCGGCGAGTTGCGCGCAACCCGCCACATCGCCCCGGCGCAGCGCCGCGCGCGCTTGTTGCAGCGAGGCGATGGTGCGATCGGGCGCGGGCGAACGCAGCAGGCTCACCGCTTAGCCGGCGGTAGCCGGGGGATCGTTGCGCCGGGCCTTGATCGCGTCGATCACCGGGCGGAACGGGAACAGGAACTGTTCCCATATCGACAGCCGCTTGCGTTCGTCCTGCCCCACGATGTCCGCTTCGCCTTCGCGATAGGTGCCGAACACGCGATCGATCAGGATCAGCGAATTGGCGTAATTGCAGCGGGTGTCCTCATAGGGCACCGAATGATGCAGGCTGTGGTTGCGGATCGTCGTGAAGAAGAAAGAATAGAACAGCGGCGGATCGGACCGCACATTGGCATGCGCGAACGTGGAAACCACGCCCAGGATGTTCGCCGCGCAGAAGATCGCGGCCAGCGGCAGATCGAACAGCGCCACCACGCTCAGGCTGATCAGGAACAGCTCTATCGGATTGCCGACATATCCCTTCATCGCGTTCAGCTGGGTGATGTGGTGGTGTGGCGCATGGGTGAGCCAGGCCGGATGCCAGTTGTGCATCAGCCGGTGCATCCAATACTGGCCGAACTCGATCAGGAACACGACAAGCGCCACCTGGAGGAGAAAGGGCATGTGCATCGCCCAGTCGGTGGTGATGCCCAGCGATTTCTTGACCGCCTTCAGGGGGTCTTCCGCGAGCGTGTTGGAAACCCACGAGATCGCGGTGTAGCCCAGGACAACATAAAACGTATCGGTCAGGAACTCGCGCTTGTTCAGCCGCCAGCCGGCGTGCCGTTCGAACAGGAACTCCAGCCCCAGAACAATCGCGGTGATGACAAGGCCGGCCGCGATGATGGTCGCCGGATGTTTGGCCAGCGCTTCGGGAATAAAGGCCCAGAACAGCACCACGGCGACGATCATCGCGGGCGGGATCAGGTTGACCAGCGTCTGCTTGAAGTCCTTGCCCATCGTGGTCCTCGGCGGATGGATTTCCGAATGATGCCGGCATGCTATCGATATTACCTATATCGTCAAGCGTAATATTCCGCATTTGCTAACGCGCCCCGCAACGCATCCGATGGCACGCGCGCCCAAAAAGGTATTACATAGCCACATTCTCGTAATAACGGCGTGGACAAGACGGTTGTTTCGGACAATGCTGCAACGCGAAAGCGCATGCGCTGTTTCCTTGAAGGAGAACCGAAATGAACAGGCTCGGGTTGGCGATGGTGGCGCTTGCCGCTCTCTGCGTGGAGCCGCCGGCGGCGCAGGCGCAGGAGGAACAGGTCATCACCGTGCCGGGCTTCGCGGATTTCCTCGCGGTCGATGGCGATACCGTGTGGGCGACCAACAAGGGCAGGGTGGAACAGTGGGCGCGTGGCGGCAAGCGCGCGGAAGTGCCGATGACGCGTCCGTGCGGGGCCATGGCGGTGGCCGATGGCGCGCTGTGGGTCGCCGATTGCAAGGAAGGCGCGCTCAAGCGCATCGACACGCGGACCGCGCAGATCACCGCCACGATCCCGACCGGCATCGCCAATCCGTTCGGCGAGCTGAACGTCGTGGCGGGCGCCGGCTCGATCTGGGTTGCCAGCGACGGCAAGGGCGTGGTCTCGCGCGTCGATCCCGCGACCAACAGCGTGATCGCGACCATACCGGTCGATCCGGGCACGTTCTATCTGGCGTTCGGGCTGGGATCGCTGTGGGCGGTCAGCAGCGCGCAGCAGTCCGTCCAGCGCATCGATCCCGCGACCAACACGGTTGCCGGGAAGACCGCGCTGGGCAAGGAACCCGGCTTCCTCGCCGCCGGCGAAGGCGCGGTGTGGGTGCAGGAGCAAGGCGATGGCACCGTCGCGCGGATCGATCCCGCCACGGGCGCTGTCACCGGCCGCGTCAAGGTGGGCGACAATCTCAAGTACGGCGACATCGATACCGGCGGCGGCAAGGTGTGGCTGCGCACCACCGCCGACCAGGTGTTCGTGGTGATCGACCCGGCGACGCTGGCGATCCGCGCGCGCATGGGCAAGGCTTCGGGCAGCGGCGCGCTGCGCTACACGCGCAAGGGTGTGTGGACGACCTCGCACGACGTGCACACGCTTTCGTGGTGGTCGAAGCCGGGCAAGATCGGGAAGTAGGGGGCTTTTAGCCCTCTCGCCTTCAGGGGAGAGGGTTGGGAGAGGGGGCGCACCGCGCTTGCCCCTCTCAATTTCGGCTAGGCCGTTTCACGACCAAGCCTGCGTATCTCTCCCCTGAAGGGGGGAGAGTGGAAGTGCCAGGTCCGCCCGACCCTAAAGGCTCGCGATATAGGCGCGCCAGCCACCCAGGTGCGTGATGTCGGTGGCCCCGTCGATCGCGCGCGGCTCCGCCACGAAACCCTTAACGCTGCTGCCGTCGGCCAGCGTCACCGTGCCGATCGCGAGCGGGGGCACCACTTCGGCCACGAAGCTGCCGAAGGCGGCGACATCGAGTTCATAGACCTCGACCGCGATCGCCGCCCCATCCGCGTTGTGGATCAGCGCGGGCTTGGGCGGCACACTGTCGGCGATGGCATAGAGCCGGTACGTGGGCGCGGTCTCGAACGCGCCAACGAACGTGGCCTCGCGCGAGGTGAGTTGCCAGTGCAGCGGCATGTCCTTGAGATGGGCGCCGACGACGGCGAGTTTCACGGTCTGCATTCGTCCCTCCAGATCGAGCGGCGGTGGCGGCGGCAAGTCGGCGGCCGCCAGGTAGTCGTTGGCCAGCGTCAAAAGACCCTGATCGGTATCGGCAGGCCCGATCAGGGTGATCCCGAAGCCGGTGGCATTAGCGCGCGCGCCGGCCGGCACGGCCACGGCGGCCATGTCGAGCAGGTTCACGAAGTTGGTATAGGCGCCGAGGTTGCTGTTGAGCGCGATCGGCGCCGCCAGCAGTTCCGCCACGCGATAGGTCGTGCCCGTGGTGGGGAAAGCCAGCACGTCGATGGCGTCCCACATCTGGTCTGCCTGCCGCTTGAGCGCGGCCAGGCGATAGATGCCGTTGAACAGTTCGACCGCCCCGATGTCCCCCCCCGGTTCGACGACCTTGCGCACGGTTTCGTCGATCGCATCGGGATCGCTGGCGAGAAGGCCGGCGATGGCCGCGGTGCGTTCGGCAACCCAGGGGCCGCCATAGAGAAGCTGCGCCGCTTCCTGCAGCGGCGCCGTGTCGATCTCCACGATCTCGCCCAGCGCGCCAAGCTTCTCGAGCGCGCGATTATAGAGATATTCGGATTCGGCATCGCCGAACCACAGGCGCTGTGCCCGGCGCGGTACGCCAATGCGCGTGCGGCCCACTGGGCGATCGGCCAGCGGCTTGGAATAGGGATCGGCGGCATCGAAGCCCGCCACCACGGAATCGATCAGGGCCGCACCGGCGATGTCATCGGTGAACGCGGTGATGCAGTCGATCGTGCGGCACGCCGGAATCAGGCCGCGCGTGCTCCAGCGCCCCTTGCTGGGCTTGAATCCGATGAGATGGTTGAACGCGGCGGGCACGCGGCCCGATCCGGCGGTGTCGGTGCCGAGCGCGAAGGGCACCAGCCCCGCCGCGACGACGACCGCCGAGCCCGAACTCGATCCGCCGCTGACATAGGCGAGGTTGTGTACGTTGCGGGGGATGCCGTAGGGCGTTCGCGTGCCGACGAGGCCGGTGGCGAACTGGTCGAGGTTGGTCTTGCCGACGCAGAGCGCGCCAGCCGCCTTCAGCCGCGCGGCCACGTCCGACGAACTATCGGGACGATAGGTGAAGGCGGGGCAGCCGGCCGTGGTCTCGAACCCGGCGACATCGATGTTGTCCTTCACCGCGAAGGGCACGCCCGCCAGCGGCAATGTTTCGCCCGCCGCGATGCGGGCGTCCACCGCACGCGCGGCTTCGCGCAGCGCCTCGGGATCGGCGCGGCTGATCCAGGCCTGCGGCTGCACCGCATCGTAGGCGGCGATGCGGGCCAGCGTTTCTTCCATCACGGCAAGCGCGCTGGTCTCTCCGCTGTTGACGGCGGCGGCGGTAGCGGCAACGCCGCGCCGGGCGAACGACACGCTCATGCCAGCGGGCTCAGCGCCAGCATCGGCGCACCGGGCAGCAGCGATTGCCGCTCTTCCAGATAGAGCGCGGCCACCGTGCCGGCACCGGGGCTTTCGACCGGGCATTCCATCTTCATCGCCTCGATCACCGCGATCGTGTCCCCGGCTTCCACCGTATCGCCGGGAGCAACGAGCAGCTTCCACACGACGCCGCCGAACGGCGCCTCGATCACATCGGCGCCATCGGGCACCTCGATGGCGACGGCGGGCTCGGCCCCGCCATCGCGATCGGTCAGGTCGGTCACCCGGTCGAACTCGCCGATGCGCTGCCATTCGGCGCGCTCGGCATCGAAGGCCGCCTGCCGCTGTGCCTCGAACGAGGCGATCGTATCGGCGTTGTCGCGCAGGAACGCGCGGTAATCGGCCAGGCGGAACTCCGACTCCTCGACCTGGATGGATCGGCGCCCGCTGGGGAAATCCCGGCGCCAGTCGGCCAGTTCCTCGGCGCTCACCTTGAAGAAGCGGATCTGGTCGAAGAAACGCAGCAGCCACGGCTTGCCGCCCTCGAACGCGTCGGTCTCGCGATGCGTGTTCCAGACCTGGATGGTGCGGCCGAACAGCTGGTATCCGCCCGGCCCTTCCATGCCATAGATGCACATATAGGCCCCGCCGATGCCGACCACGTTGGGCGGGGTCCAGGTGCGCGCCGGGTTGTACTTGGTCGTGACCAGACGGTGCCGGGGATCGACGGGCGTCGCCACCGGCGCGCCGAGATAGACATCGCCCAAGCCCAGCACGAGGTAGCTGGCGTCGAAGATCACCTGCTCGACCGCGTCGGCATCGGGCAGGCCGTTCACGCGGCGGATGAACTCGATGTTGTCCGGGCACCACGGCGCATCATCGCGCACGGCGGCGATGTATTTCTGGATCGTCTCGATCGTGGCGGGATCGCGCCAGCTCAGCGGCAGATGGACGATGCGGGATGGCACCGCGAAGTCCTCCAGATCGCCCAGCCGCTCCTCTGCATCGATCAGCGCGGCCAGCGCCGCGCGCTGGTCCAGCCGCACGCCGTCGAAATGGAACTGGAGCGAGCGGATGCCGGGCACGATGTCGATCACGCCGGGCAGGGCCATCCGTTCCAGCTCCGCCATCAGCGCGTGGACGCGGATGCGCAGTTCGATGTCGAGCACGATCGGGCCGTATTCGACCAGGATGTTGCGGTCGCCCTGCTGGCGATAGACGGTGCGCGGGCGCTCGCCCTTCGCCGGCAGATCGGCCAGGATCGGCGAAAGATCGACGATGGCGCGGGCGGCGGTCGGGGCCGGCACCGTGCCGCTGGCGACGAGCGTACGCTGCGCCGCGTCCGCTTTCATCGCGTCGTCGATCGTCACCGGGCGGAAGCACAGGCGATCGCCCGGCGCGAGCTGCCCGATCTTCCAGCGGTCCGCCGCGATCACCACGAACGGGCAGACGAAACCACCGAGCGAGGGGCCGTCAGGCCCGAGGATGATCGGCATGTCGCCGGTGAAATCGACCGCGCCGATGGCATAGGGATTGTCGTGGATGTTCGACGGGTGCAGCCCGGCCTCGCCACCATCCGCGCGTGCCCACTGCGGCTTGGGGCCAACCAGTCGCACGCCGGTGCGGTTGCTGTTGTAGTGGACCTGCCATTCCGCCGCCAGGATGGTGTCGATGTCCGCGTCTGTGAAGAAGTCCGGCGCGCCGTGCGGGCCATAGAGCACGCGCAGCGTCCATTCCTTCGCCAGATCGGGCAGCGGCGCGGTGGGAAGGGCATCGCCCGTGGCTGCGCCCGCCGGATGCAGCGTATCGCCCGCCAGCAGCCGGCGCGCGGCATGGCCGCCGAACTGGCCCAGCTCGAACGTGCTGCGGCTGTCGAGATAGGGCGGCACGTCCAGCCCGCCGGCGATCAGGATATAGCCGCGCAGCCCGCCGCCGGTGACGCGGCCGAACGCTAATGTCTGCCCCGCCGCGATCTCGATCGCCACGCCGCGTTCGACCGGAACGCCATCGAGGCGGGCCTTGAAGTCCGCCCCCATCAGGCAGATGCGCGCGGGGGCGTTGAACAGCAGGATCGGCCCGGTGATGGTCATTTCCAGCCCGGCCGTGCCTTCGGGATTGCCGAGCAGGCGGTTGCCCAGGCGGAACGACTGGTCGTCCATGGGGCCAGACGGCGGCACGCCGATGGCCCACAGGCCTTGCCGGCCCGGCCAGTCCTGCACCGTGGTTGCGGTGCCGCCGCTGATGACGCGGATGCCGCGCGGACCGAAATTCAGCCCGTCGAGCAGGCGGGTGGAAACATCGCCGGCCACGAACGGGGCCGCGCGCACCACGTCGCGCAGCCAGCGCAAGTTGGTCTCGATCCCGTCGATGCGGCTGGCGTTGAGCGCCTGCTGCATCGCCGTGACCGCCTCGGCCCGCGTGGGGGCGTGGACGATCAGCTTGGCCAGCATCGGATCGTACCACGCGCTGACCGTGGTGCCCGCCATGCACCATGTTTCGGCGCGAATATCCCCGGGGAAACTTACCGCGGTGAGCGTGCCGGATGTCGGGCGATAATCGAGCGCAGGATCTTCGGCATAGAGCCGCACCTGGATGGCATGGCCCTTGGGCTGCGGCGCTGGCGCGTCGAGCATCGCGAAATCGCCCGCAGCGCCCCGGATCATCCATTCGACCAGGTCGATGCCCATGACCTCTTCGGTCACGCCGTGTTCAACCTGCAGCCGTGTGTTCATTTCCAGGAAGAAGAACCGTTCGCGCTCGGCATCGTAGAGGAACTCGACCGTGCCGGCCGACTTGTAGTTCGCGGCCTCGCCCAGCCGGACGGCGGCGGCGATCAGGTCGGCGCGCACGCTGGCGGGCAGGTTGGGCGCCAGCGCTTCTTCCACGACCTTCTGGTTGCGGCGCTGGAGCGAACAGTCGCGCTCGCCCAGGGCCATGATCCGGCCGGCGCCGTCGCCGAAGATCTGCACCTCGATATGGCGCGCGCGGCCGACGTAGCTTTCCAGGAACACGCCGGCATCGCCGAAGTTGCCTTCGCCCAGCCGCGCCACGGCGGCGAAGCCCTGCCGCACCGCGTCATCGTCCTCGCACACGCGCATGCCGATGCCCCCGCCGCCGGCCGTGGCCTTCAGCATGACCGGGTATCCGATCTCGCGCGCGGCCGTGACGGCCTCGTCCTCGTCCTGCAGCAGTTCGGTGCCCGGCGCCAGCGGCACGCCGTGTTCGCGCGCCAGCGCGCGCGCGCTGTGCTTGAGGCCGAAGGTGCGGATGTTGTCGGGGTTCGGGCCGATGAAGGCGATGCCGACAGCCGCGCAAGCCTCGGCAAACTCGGCGTTTTCGGCGAGGAAGCCATAGCCGGGATGGATCGCGCCCGCGCCCGTCGCCTTGGCCGCCGCCAGGATCGCGGCGACGTTGAGATAGCTCTCCGCCGCCGGCGCGGGGCCGATGCACACCGCTTCATCGGCTTGCGAGACATGGAGCGAATCCACATCGGCTTCCGAATAGACGGCGACCGACTTCAGGCCCATGCGGCGCAGGGTGCGGATGATCCGGGTGGCGATGGCGCCCCGGTTCGCGATCAGGACGGTATCGAAGCTCATGCCGCCACGATCATCCGTACCGGCGTCGGGTTGAACGCGTTGCAGGGATTGTTGATCTGCGGACAGTTGGACACGACCACCGTCACGTCCATTTCCGCGCGCAGGTCCACCGTAAGCCCCGGCGCCGAGATACCGTCGACGATGCCGAGCGCGCCGTCGGCCTCGACGGGAACGTTCATGAAGAAGTTGATGTTCGAGACGATGTCGCGCTTGCTGCGCCCTTCGAGAAGGTTCGCCTCAAGGAAGTTCTCGACGCAGGCGTGCTGCGCCTTGGTGTGATGGCCATAGCGCAGGGTATTGGATTCGCACGAACACGCCCCGCCGATGGTGTCGTGGTAATCGACCGAGGTGCCGGTGATGACCATCATCGGCCGCCCCTCGTTCGATCGCAGCACGGTTCCGGCGCGCAGGAACAGGTTACCCTGCGCCGCCACCGTATCCTGCGCGCTGTAGCGTTCGGCATCGTCGGCCGTGGCATAGAGTAGGAAATCGACCGCCTGGTTGCCTTCCAGATCGACGATCCGCAGCGTCTGCCCGGCGGCGACATGGTGCAGCCACGGCGCGCGCGACGGCACGATCTCGTCGTGCACGATGGTGCCGGGAAGCCCGGCGGTATGGGGGTCCACGCTCATGCTGGCGAATTCCTTGGCTAGCGGCGGTAATAGTCTTCGACGTTGAGGAAGGCGCGCAGGCCTTCCGGCGTCGCATTGCGGATCGCGTCATCGGCCGGCGTCACCGGGCCGCGCCAGGCCGAAAGGCGCAACGGGGTCACGGTCCATTCCGGACGGGGATCGAGCACGTGCGGGCAGTTGGCGATGACCACGATCACGTCCATTTCGGCCCGCAGCAGCACGGTACGGCCGGGGTCGTAGGGACCGACCAGCGGCGTGATCGCGCCGTCGGCCTCGATCCGCGTGCCCTTGAACAGGTTGATGCAGGGATGCACGTCGCGGCGGCCAAGGCCGTGCTTCGCCGCCCCCAGCAACAGGCGGTCGCGCCCGTTGGGGAAGGCGCCGCTGTTGCGGCCTTCGCCATAGCGCGCGGCGTTGGTCGCCGCGTTGGACGTGCCGCAGAACGCATCGTGCGTTCCGGCGTCGTCCTCGATGATGCTCATCAGCACGCGGCCCATGTCCGACAGCAGCAGCTTGCCCGCGCCCAGATAGGCGTTCCACTGGACCTTGACCGTATCGGCGACGTTGAGCCGCTCGGTGGGCATTTCGGCGTTGAAGACCATCAGCGAGGCGCAGGCATCGCCGCGCAGGTCGGTCAGGCGCAGGCGCGTACCACGCGCCAGCCGGCGCGTGGCATAGCCACCGGCGGCCACCACTTCTTCCCACAACAGGTCATTCGCGGGAACATCGCCGGGGAGGTCTTCGGCGACCGGCGGAAGCACCGGCATCGCTTCCACCTTGGTGCCGCCCATGGCGCGGGCATGGTCGCGCGCGGCGAGCGGATCGGCCAGTCCCCCACTCATGCCGCGGCTCCCTTGCGCGCGCCGCGCACGGGCTTCTGTTCCCGAAGCCCGCCGCCATCGGCCTCCACGTCATCCTGTTCGTACAGCGGCGGCAGCAGCGCGGTGGTCGTGACCAGTTCGAGCTGGTGGACGCCGCGAATGCCCCGCAGCGCATCGCACAGCGCCTTCAGCCGCACCGCCGGTCCCTGCACGAGCAGGACTTCGAGCGACTGGTCGTCTTCCAGGAAGACGTGCTGCGAGGAGATGACCTCCTTGAGGTAATCGGCCTGCGTCTGGGCAAGCTGGTGCCGCACCCGCCCGCGATCGCCCCGATAGACCAGCGTGATCGTTCCGGCGAGCATCTCGTCGGGACGGGTCAGGGCTTCGTGTTCGGCCAGGGCGTGGCGAATCAGTTCGGCGATCAGCTGGGAACGCGACGGCAGGCCGCGTTCCTCCACCATCACGTCAAGCTGGCGGAACAGTTCCGCCGGAAGGCTCATGCTGAGCCGGGCGAGGTTGGCGAGAGGAGGCTCGGTGCTCATGACGCAGGTCTCTCAATTATTACTAACTTGGTCAAGTGTAATACTCTCGTCGTTCGTCGGAACCGGACGAGGCTTCAGTCGCAGGTCGTAAACGGCGGTCGCGCCAAAGCGGTGCGGCGCGTGCGGATCGATCCGGCGCTTGTCGAGTGTGAGGACGCGGGTGCCCAGCGCAAAGGCTTCGCGCAGATCGTGCGTCACCATCAGGATGGTCAGCGAGTAGTCCCGCCACAGCCGCGTGATGAGCGCGTGCATATCCGCCCTGATGCCCGGATCGAGAGCACCGAACGGTTCGTCCAGCAGCAGGATGCGGGGGCGCTTGATCAGCGCCTGCGCGATGGCAAGCCGCTGCTGCATCCCGCCCGACATCTCCGCCGGAAGCAGATCCAGGCTGTCGCCCAGGCCAACGGCGGCGAGCATGTCCGCCGCTTCGGCGGCCGCGGCGCGGCGGCGTGCGCCGAACAGCCGCGCGGTGAAGGGCGCTTCCGCGCATTCCAGCCCGAACATCACGTTGCGCAGGGCGGACAGGTGCGGAAACACCGAATAGCGCTGGAAGACCACGCCGCGGTCCGGCCCGCATTCGGGCGCCAGCGGCACGCCATCGAGCAGGATCGAGCCGCGCGTGGGCCGTTCCTGCCCGAGAACGACGCGCAGCAGGCTGCTCTTGCCCGCGCCGGACGGGCCGATGATCGACACGAAGGAGCCGGCCTCGATGTCGAGGTTCACCCGTTCGAGCACGACCTTGTCGCCGTATTCGACCCAGAGGTCGCGGAGGCTGAGGAGCGCGCTCAATGTCCGGCTCCATGCGCCCAGGGATAGAGACGATGGCTGATCTTCACCAGCGCCACGTCCATCACGATCGCCAGCAGCGCGATCCACGCGACGTAGGGCAGGATGATGTCCATCGAGAGGTAGCGGCGAACAAGGAAGATGCGGTACCCCAGCCCGACATCGGACGCGATCGCCTCGGCCGAGATCAGGAACACCCAGGCCGGTCCCAGCGAAAGGCGCACCGCCTGGATCAGGCGCGGCATCGCCTGCGGCAGCGCCACGCGCAGCATCAGTTGCCAGCTGCTTGCGCCCAGCGTCTGCGCCTTGATGATCTGTTCCCGCGGCAGGCTGGCGACGTGCGCGGCGATATCGCGGATCATGAACGGGGCGATGCCGACCACGATCAGCGCCACCTTGGCGGTCTCGCCCAGGCCGAAGGCGATGAACAGGATCGGCAGCAGCGCGATCGGCGGGATCACCGCGATGCCGGTCACCAGCGGACCGAACGTGGTGCGCACCGGTGGCAGCACGCCCAGCACCAGTCCAACGAGCAGCGCCGAGACGGTGGAGATGGCCAGCCCCAGCCCGAGGCGTTGCAGGCTCGCCAGCGTATCGGCCCAGAACACGATCTGTCCTGAAAGCGCGTCCGGCTCGCTCAGCAGCCCGGACATGGCCTCCACCATGCCGCCGGGCAGGGGCAGGATCTTGTCCGAGGGGTTGGCGGCATGGCGGCTGGCCGCCATGAACAGATAGACGATGATCAGGATCACGACCGGCGCGGCGCCTAGCAGCACGCGATTGCCCGGCCGGATCTGGCGGTTCACCCAGCGCATGGAACCTCTACTTCGTTCGTGCGGTCAACGGGCACCGGGCCGGCTCAAAGCTTGCCGTCGGCGGCCATTTTCATGAAGCTTTCGTCGAAGCGCAGCGTGACGTGCGCGGGATCGCCCAGCGTCTTGCCGCCGGGAAAGGCCATGCCCACCGCGTCGGCCGACTTCGCGCCCTGGCCGAACAGCCCCTTGGAGAAGCTGAAGTCGCGCACGCGGGTCATCGTGGTGATCAGCGCCGGCGCGGAGGTGGCCTCCACCGCTTCCTTGGGATCGGCATAGAGGTGCGTGGTCGCCAGCTGGCTGTCGAACACCTCCGGCGTCGTCCCCGCCAGCTTGGCCATCGCCGCGCGGGCGGCCTTGCCCTGTTCGTCCTGCCGCAGCATCAGCGCCGTCGTCTCGTACCAGATCGCGGTCAGCGCCTTGCCCAGATTGGGATTGGCCTTCAGCGTCGCCGTATCCACCACCAGCAGATCGAGGATTTCACCGGGGATTTTCGACGAATCGAATACCAGCTTGGCGTTCGGCTGCGCTTTCATTACCGAAAGCTGCGGATTCCAGGCGACCGCGGCGGTTGCCTGCGGGCTGGCCCAGGCGCTGACGATGTCGGCGTCCGAGGTGTTCACCGTCTTCACGTCGGTCAGTTGCAGTCCGATGGAATTGAGGGCGCGCGCGAGCAGGTAGTGCGACACCGACAGTTCGGCGAGATAGACCTGCCGTCCCTTGATCGCGGCCAGATTGTCGGCGCCCTTGAGCACGATCCCGTCGTTGCCGTTGGAATAATCCCCCATGATGAGCGAGGTGGTGTCCTTGCCGCCGGCGGCGGGAATGGTCAGCGCATCCATGTTGGCGACGGTCACGCCGTCCAGCTTGCCGGCGGTGTACTGGTTCACCGATTCGACGTAGTCGTTCACCTGAACGATGTTGATCTTCACGCCGTACTTGTCGGCCCACTTCTTCACGATGCCCGCCTGCCGCGCATAGGGCCAGGGCATCCAGCCGGCATAGATCGACCAGCCGATGTTGAATTCGGTGCGCGACTCGGCCTTCGTGCCGCCCCCGGATGAGCACGACGCGGCCAGCAAGGCCCCGGCCATAAGGGTGATCGTTCCAGCGACGCGAATCCGGTTCAGCATGAGTGAGACCCCTTTTTGCACTGCAACATTGCCGCATCCAAAGGCGTTTGTCTATGCGTCATTATTACCATTGCGCACTTTTGTAATATCCCTAGCTTTCCCTCGCATCGCGATCGGCCGCAGGAAGCCGAAGCATCCGCAGTTCCGGGAGAGAATGCCCCCTGAGGCATTTAGCCGCCGCCCGTCTCATGGGGAGGAGGGCGGTAGGCCGTGGCAATTGGGGAGCCGCTACATGGTGCAAAAGAACGCATTCCGCGCCGCCATCTTATCCGCAACCGCGCTCGTCGGAGTCTGGGGAACGCCCGGATTCGCGCAGACCGCTCCCGCCGAGGCGTCGGCGGACGTGCCGGCCGATCCGTCGGCCGAAGGTCTGGAAACCATCGTCGTCACCGGCACGCGCCGTTCGGTGAGCATCCAGGATGCGCCAATCAACATCGCTGCCGTCACGGCCGACAGCCTCAAGCGCGATCACATCGACGATGTGCGGTCGCTGGCGGCGTTCACGCCCGGCATTACCGTGCAGGACACCGGACCGCGCAATACCGGCACGATCGTTCTGCGTGGTCTCAGCGCTGACGACAACAGCAGCTTCGGTGACAACTACAACAACACGCTCGCCACCTATATGGGCGAAATTCCGCTCTATCAGGACTTCAAGTTCCTCGACATGGACCGGATCGAGGTTCTGCTTGGCCCGCAAGGCACGCTCTATGGCCTGGGTACGCTGGCGGGGGCGATCCGCTACATTCCCAACCGTCCCGATCCGGACAACTGGTCGGGCACGGCCCACGGTCGTGTCTACGGGGTATCGCATTCGTCAAAGCCGGGCTTCCAGATGGACGGCACGATCAACATTCCGATCGTTCCCGGCAAGATCGCGTTCCGTTCGACCACGGGATACTACAACGATCCCGGCTTCATGGATTACGTCTATCTGGTGAACACGCCGGGCGTTTCCCTGGCGCAGCCGCAACAGCCCGGTACGTTCTTCGGCTCGATTGGCACGCCCGACCAGATCAAGGCGAACCTCCACACCTACAAGGACGCCAACTTCGAGCACACGTTCACGACGCGCAACCAGCTTGGCATTTTCCCGGCTGACTGGCTCAAGGTCTACCTGACCTATGCCTACCAGACCACCGACACCAACGGTCGGCAGGCCAACGGTGGCGGCGTGTTCGGCACCAGCAAGTACCAGGCGCCGTGGCGCTATCTCGAACCGTCAAAGCGCAAGGCGCACCTTTACGCGGCCGAGGTCGAGGCGGACATCGGCGAGATTGCCCAGCTGGTTTCGGCAACGGCGATCACGAAGCAGACGATCGACAGTTCGGTCGACGTGACGGACCTGCTGATCGATCTCGATTACGGTTACGAACTGTTCCCGGCGTTCTCCGGCTACACCAAGCAGAACGTCAAATACGACCAGTTCAACCAGGAAATCCGTCTCGTTTCCAAGCATGGCGGGCCGTTCAGCTGGGTTCTGGGCGGGTTCTACAACAACTTCCGCACCAAATCGCAGTATCGCGAAATCGTGCCGGGCTACCCGGCCTATGCCGGGATCAACCGCCCGGACGAAGTGGAATATGCCTCGTTCGTTGACAGCCGCACCAAGGAAAAAGCGGTATTCGGCGAACTCAGCGTAACGCCAATCAAGAATCTGCAGTTCACCGGCGGTGCCCGCTATTACAACTACGATGCCTTCGTGAACGGCGGTCAGGCGCTGCCCCTGTTTCAGACTTATCCGAACATCAATTTCCGTTCGCGTTCGGGCAGCACCAAGGACAACGGTGTGGTCTGGAAGTTCAACGGCTCGTACAAGTTCTCTCCCGACCTGATGGCCTACGCAACCTACAGCAAGGGCTATCGCATCGGCGGTGTGAACCGCGTTGCGCCGTGCGTGCTGCCGTTGCCGCCGGGCCAGAACATCTGCGCCCTGCCTAACGAGCTGTCCTATCAGCCCGATACCACCAAGAACATCGAAGTGGGCGTTCGTGCCACGCTGTTCGGCGGCAAGCTGCGCGGCAGCATCGCGGCCTATCACATCGACTGGGACGGCATCCAACTTGCCGGCCAGACGGTCAACGGCGCGACCGGCATTACCGTCAATGGCGGCAAGGCCGTTTCGAAGGGCATCGAACTGACGTTCACCGCCAAGCCCTTCGAAGGGCTGACCATCAACGGCAGCTATGCCTACAACGATGCGCATCTGACCCAGACGGTGCCTGAGCTGCTGAAGGTGGAAGGCGGCGCGGTGGATGCGCTGGCAGGCGCGCGGCTTCCGGGATCGACCAAGAATTCCGGCAGCCTGGGCGCGGTTTACGAACTGCCAGTCAACGAACGCGACAGCATGGTCTTTACCTGGACCGCGACCTACACCGGCAACATCCTCTCGCGCGTTGGCGCGCTGGGGAACGGTGAGGTGCTGCCCGCCTATACCGTGCATCGCGCCTCGATCACCTACAAGCTGGGGCCGGATCTCGAATTCCGCGCCTATGCGGACAACATCTTCGACAAGTTCGCGGTGACATCGGTGGGCAACGATCTTTCGCGCCGGATCGTCAACGACGGCATCGTTTCGCGCTATTATGCGAACAACGTGCTGTCGCCGCGCAAGTTCGGCGTGGAATTCACCAAGCGGTTTTGAGTGACACTCGATCGGGGCCTTGCCGAAAGGCTTGGCTCCGATCGCATTCCGCAGGCTTTTCCCAGGAGTGTCCGATGGAACCGACGAAAACCTACAATCCCGCGCTGTCGGGCAATCCGCAGTCCGCAACCGGCCGCGTCTATCCCAACGGCAATCCCGATCTCGGCTACAACCTGCCCGGTGCCCGCAATACCGACAGCGCGGTTCCGCTCCATCGCGGCAAGCCGGTGGTGCATGACTACGCCTGCGATGGCCCCGCGCCGGGAGCCATCGGGTTCCGCTGGACCTATGGCTCCAACGTCGCGGCGAAGAACCGCGATCCGCGCGTGCAGGTGATCCAGTACAACGAGGACACCTTCATCCTGCGCCAGAACGTGTGCGTCCATTGGGAAGCGCCGTTCACCTACCTGCTGTTCGGCAACAAGGGCGCGCTGCTGATCGACAGCGGCGCGACGGCCGAAGCCCACCTCTATCCGCTGCGCGAAACGGTCGATGCGATCATCGCCCGCATCGGCCAGGTGCGCGGCTGGCGCGACATTCCGCTGACCGTCGCCTGCACATCGGGCGAGGACGTGGCGCAGAACCAGGGCTTGCGGCAATTCGCCGGGCGTCCCGGCACGACCATCGTGCCCACGCCGCTGGCGGTGATGAAGCAGCACTACGGCCTCGCCGCGAGCTGGCCGGCGGGCACCGGCCGGATCGACCTCGGCGGCCGCGTGATCGACGTGATCCCCACACCCGGCACGCACAAGGACGGCGTCAGCTTCTACGATCCCTATTGCGATTTCCTGTTCACCGGCGACCTGCTGTTTCCGGGCAAGATCAACATCGGCAACGACCGGGACTTCCTCGCCTCGCTCGAACGGTTGAAGGCATGGACGGGGAGCCATCCGGTCAAGTGGATCATGGGCGGCCACATCGAGATGATGTTCGTGCCCGGAAAGGCCTATCCGCGCTTCGCCACTTACAAGCCCTATGAACGCGTGCTGGAAATGGTGCCGGCGGTGCTGGACGAGGCAATCCAGTACGCGCGCGAGATCCAGGGGCACGACCGGATGCTGATCCGCCCGGACTTCATCCTGCTCAACGGCGTCAGCCCGGACCAGCGCACGCTGGAATGGCCCGAAGGCGTGCCCAACATCAATCCGCCCCGCCCCTTCTGACCCGGCCATTCTGAAACGCCCTATTCTTCTTCGACAAGGAAGAGACCCATGGATCGTCGCACTTTCCTGACCACCTCCTCGGCGGCGGCGGTGCCGCTTGGCAGCATCGGCGCGGCGGGCCTTGCACGGGCGGCCGCGCCAGCCACACCGCCAGCCACGCCGATCGACTTCAAGAGCAATCTTCCCGCGCCGGGCAGCTTCCCCGACCGGTGGATCTGCGGTTCCCCTTCGTGCATGGACAACACCGATCCGCCGGTGCAGGTCCACTGGTACAACCCGCACACCGCCATCCTGCGGCAGAACAAGGCCTACAGTTACGAAGCGCCGTTCGCGCCGCTCTATTTCGGCAACGATCGCGTGCTGCTGCTCGACGAAGGCTTCGTCCAGCTGCGCAACGACTGGGATTTGCGCGGCGTGGTCGATGGCTGCATCGCCGATTGGTGCAAGCGTAACGGGCGCGATCCCGCCAGCCTGGAACTGCTCGTCGCCTTCAGCCACCTGCACGCCGATCACTACGCCGCCACCAACCAGTTCGCCGACCGGCCCAACACGCGCTACATGGGCCTGACCCAGGAAGAGATGATGGGCTTCTGGGGCATGACCAATTTCCCCGAGGAGCGCGTGACGCTGGACCTTGGCGGGCGCGACATCCTGATATGGGGATCGCCCGGCCACGTCATGTCCGAATTCGCGCACTACGATACCTATACCCAGATCCTCTACACCGGGGACATGTTCTATCGCGGGCGCTGCTATATCAGCTTCTGGCAGCCATGGTTCGACAGCATGAAGCGCCTGATCGATTTCTGCGACACACACCCGGTCAGCCATGTGATGGGCTGCCATGTCGAAATCAGCAAGGACGGGCAGGACTATGCCTATGGCATGACTTACCAGCCCGACGAGGCGCCGGTGCAGATGACCGTGCAGCAACTGCGCGAGGCGTTCGAATACGCCAAGACGATCACCAAGCCGGGCATCTACTTCACTGGCACGGTGTTCCTGTGCAACCAGACGCGCGGCACCACCACGATCGACCAGAACCCCTACCGGTACTGAAGCGCGGGACGGCCGGCTGGCCGGCGGCACGGTCCTGCGCTAGGGTCGCCATAGCATGGCCACGCTGACGCAGGACACCGCCGCCGGTTTCGCCCGGCTCACGCTGGGCCATCTGGGCCGGCCGTACCCGTTCAAGATGGATCTCATCCTGAACGGGCCGGAGGACGCGCGGCCACCGGCCGATCATCACCCGATCTTCCATGGCAGTTTCGACTGGCACAGCTGCGTCCATGGCTGGTGGCAGGTGATGCGGCTGGCGCGGCTCTATCCCGCCATGCCGGAGGCCGCCGAAGCCCGCGCACGCGCCGATGCGATGCTGGTGCCGGAAAAGGTCGCGGGCGAACTGGCCTATCTCCAGCGGCCCGGCGCGGCGGGGTTCGAACGGCCCTATGGCTGGGCGTGGCTGCTGGCGCTGCACGAGGAGCTGGCGCGGCACGATGGCCCCTGGGCCGCCGCCGTGGAACCGCTGGCCCGCGCGTTCGCCGCGCGCTTCCACGCGTTTCTGCCCAAACTGACCTATCCCATCCGCGTGGGCACGCATTTCAACATCAGCTTTGCCCTCGTGCTCGCCCATCGCTGGGCGGCGATGCATGATCCGGCTCTGCACGCGCTGATCGAAGCCCGCGCGCATGACTGGTTCCTGGACGATCGCGATTGCCAGGCGTGGGAGCCGGGCGGGGACGAATTCCTCTCGCCCGCGCTGGCCGAGGCGCTGCTGATGAGCCGTGTGCTGGACTGTGACGCCTTCGCGGCCTGGTTCGCCGCATTCCTGCCGCGTGCCGCACAAGGCCAGCCTGGCACGTTGTTCACGCCCGCGCTGGTGTCGGACCGCAGCGACGGCAAGATCGCGCATCTGGACGGGCTGAATCTCAGCCGGGCTTGGTGCTGGCGCGCGATCGGCGCGGCGCTGGCGCCGCATCCGCTCGAGCCACTGATCGCGCGGACGATCGAGGACCATCTGGCCGCCAGCCTGCCGCACGTCGCCGGCGATTACATGGGCGAACACTGGCTGGCGACGTTCGCGCTGCTGGCGCTGGCCGGCGATTAGCTCACGCGGAAGGCCGCTTTTCGGGGCTGTATCGCCAACGCCAGATCAGCGCCGGCAACAGCAGCAGCGACAGCACCAGCGACGTCGCCAGCCCACCCAGGATGACCAGCGCCATCGGCCCCTGGACCTCGCGCCCCGATTGCCCGCTTTCCCACGCCAGCGGCGCCAGCGCAAACGCGGTGACGAGGGCGGTGAGGACAATCGGCGTCACCCGTTCGCGCGTGGCGCGCAGCACGGTCTCGATCGTCCAGGGCAGGCCATCGCGGGCGACGAGTTCATCGACATGCGCGACCAGCAGGATCGCGTTGCGCGCGGAGATGCCGAACAGGGTGATGAAGCCGACCAGCGAGCCTAGCGAAATCACGCCGCCGGTCAGCGCCACCGCCAGCACGCCACCGGCCATCGCCAGCGGCATCCCGGCCAGGATGAGCAGGGCGGGGCGCAGGCCGCCGAAGGCCACGACCAGCAGGATCACCATCGCCACGGCGGTAAACAGGACGTGGCTGCCCAGTTGCCGCGCCGCCTTGGCCTGCCCTTCCGCCGCCCCGGCCCAGGACAGGAACACGCCGGGGGGCAGATGGATATTGCGCGCGATCCGCGCCTTGGCGGCGGAGACGAAGCCGGAAACGTCGCCATCGGTGACGTTGGCCGTCACCACCTGCCGGCGCTGCCCGCCCTCGTGCGCGATCGACAGGCGTTCGGTGCCGAGTGCAATCGTGGCGATGTCCGCCAGCCGCACCGCGCCGCCGCTGGCCGTGCGCACCAGCGTCTGCCCCAGCGCTTCGGGATCGCGGCGCTGGTCTTCGGGAACGGTGACCGCGACATCGACCGTGCGGTCCGGCAGCGCCACCACGCCCGCCGGTTGCCCCGCGAACGTGGCGCGGATGGCGTCGCCCGCGTCGGCCCCGCTCACCCCGCGCAGCGCCATGCGCGCGGGATCGAGCGTGACTCCCAGCATCGGCGTGCCGGGATCGGTCTTCACGCGGACGTCCGCCGCCGTCGGCAAGGCGCGCAACTGCGTGGCAATCGCCGCAGCGACGCGATCCAGCGTATCGAGATCGGCGCCGTGGACGCTGATCGAAACGGCGGCCGTCTCGCCCGAAAGCGATTCGCTGATGCGGTCGCCCAGGAACGTCGTCACCTCGCTCTGAAGCGCGGGGGTATCGGCCAGGACTTTGCGCATCCGCGCCAGCGCGCGGTCTTCTCCCGCCCCGTCGACATCGGGCTTCAGGCGGACGTGGAACTCCCCCCGGTGCGGAGGCCAGGTATCCTCGCCCGCTTCGGCCCGACCGATCTGTTCCTCGACGCTCAGCACTTCGGGAATGGCCAGCAGCCCGCGCGAAATCCGCTCGCCCGTGGCGCGCATCCAGTCGAACGAGGCGCCCGCCGGCCCGCTCACCTGGAGCACGTAATGCCGTTCGCGGAAGGAGGGCAGCAGCTCGGCCCCGAACGAGAGCGCGCCGGCCAGCGCGACTGCGCCGAGCAGCCCGATCGCCAGCGCCGCGCCGGCCGGCCTTTGCATCAGCCGCGCGACCAGCCGTTCGTGCCGTTGCTTCAAGCGGTGCAGAAACGCCGGTTCCGGGCGCGGCTCGTGCCCGTGCAGGAACAGCAGCGCCAGTGCCGGCGTGACCGTCAGCGCGACGAGCAGCGACGCCATCGTCGCCAGCAGGAACGCGAGGCCGAGCGGCGCGAAGAACGCGCCCTGCAGCCCGGTCAACAGGATCACCGGAACCATGGTCAGCGCCAGTACGAACGTGGCATAGACCACTGGCGCGCGCACTTCGATCGAGGCGGCCTCGATGATCGCGCGCCGGTTGGCGCTGTCCGGCACGCCGCGCAGACGGCGCACGATGTTCTCGATATCGACGATGGCATCGTCGATCACCACGCCCAGCGCTACGGCAAGGCCGCCCAGCGTCATCGTGTTGATCGTCTGCCCCATCGCATCGAGCGTGACCAGCGCCGCCAGCAGCGAGAGGGGGATCGAAACGAAGGCGATCAGCGTCACGCGCCAATCGCGCAGGATCAGCATCAGCACCAGCGCGATCATCAGTGCCCCGACCACCAGATCGCGTTCGATCCCGCCCAGTGCGCTTTCGATGAAATTCGCCGGCCGGTGCATCGCCGGCATGATCCGGACGCCGGCGGCGGTCAGCGCGGGCGTGACTTCGGCCAGCGCCGCTTCCAGATTGCGCGTGGTCTGCAAGGTGTTCGCGCCGTACTGGCTCGACAGCGTCATCAGCACGCCGGGGCGCCCCATGATCAGCGCGTCGCCCTGCCGGGGCGCGGCGGCATCGATCACTTGCGCGACATCGCCGATCCGCACTGTGCCGCCGCTGCCCGTGGACAGCACGCCATCGGCGATCTGGCGCGCGGTCATCGCGCTGGGGCCGGGATCGATCAGGATGCGCTGGCTGGGCGTATCGGCAAAGCCGCCGCCGTTGACGTGGATCGCGCGGTCGACCGCCCCGGCGAGGTCGGCGAACGTCAGGCTGCGGGCGAGCAGGCGCGCGGGATCGGCGCGCACCTCGATCCGGCGCTGTTCGCCGCCGAACACGTTCGCGCGCGCTACCCCCGGCGCGGCGAGCAGGCGCGGGCGGACCGTCCATTCGACCAGATCGCGCAGCGCCATGGGGCTCAGGCGGTCGCTGGTGAAGCCGATCTTGAGCAGGTCCATGGTCGAGGAGGTCAGCGGGGTGATGCGCGGCGTGTCGGACCCGGCGGGCAATTGCGGAATGGCATCGGCCAGCGCTTCGGAAACCTGTTGCCGCGCGCGGTAGGGATCGACGCCCTCGTGGAACGTCACGTCGATGACCGACAAGCCCTGGATCGATTCCGAACGGACCGTCTCCACGCCGTTGGCGCCGTTGATCACCGCTTCGAGCGGTCGGGTGATGAGCATTTCGACCTGCCGCGGCGTATAGCCCGGCGCTTCGGTCTGGATGCTGGCCTGCGGCGGCACGAACTCCGGAAACACGTCGTAGGCGGCACCGACCATCCGCATCGCGCCAAGCCCGAGCAGGGCCAGCGCGAGCACCAGCACGGTCCAGGCATGACGCAGCGATTGACGGACGACAAACGACAGCATCGCTATTCGTCGCCCCCGTCGGCCGGACCGTCGGCGGGGGCGGCGTGTTCAAGCCCCAGCAGCGTGCCCGCGCCCGATACCACGATGCGATCGTTCGCGCGCAGCGCGGCGCCGGGAACGAACCAGCCTTCCCGGCGCGGGACCGCGCCTTGCAAAGTCACACGCTCGAAGCCGTCGCGCCCAGCCGTGCGATAGGCACAGAGCGCGCCATCTACCCGCACCAGCGCTTCGCGCGAAATCAGGTATCCACCCTGTGTTCCGGCACCCGTGCGGTGCGCCGCCAGGATGCGCCCCACGCCGGCGCGGGCCACGGCAGCGCCACGGAGCAGCGCGAGCGTGCCGGCCGTCTGCAATTGCGTGTCGCCCATCGCGGCGGGGCCGAGCGCGCGGACGCTTACCTGCTGGTCGCCGGCATCGATCGTGATCGCGGATCCGGCAGGAACGACGCCGTCGGGGAAATCGATGCGCAGCACGGCGACTTTGCCCGCCGCCGCTTCGCGCGCCAGTCCCGGCACGCTCCCACATCCCAGCCGGGCAAGGCCCGCGCCGAATTCCAGCCCGATCCGTTGGCAGGCCGCGCCCAGCCGCGCCCGGTCGGCGACCGCCTGCGAACGGGCGGCTTCCACATCGCGTTGCGACGCGCCCTGATCGGCGCTGGCCAGGCTGGCCAGCCGCGCCGCCTCGCGTCCCGATGCGTCGGCCGCCGCCGTTGCGGCGGTCACTTCGGAAGCGATGGCCGAAAGCGCGGTGAGGTCAATCGCGCGGGCATAGCCGGCCGCTTCCGTGTGCTGCGTGGCCGGCATGGGCGCGCTAAGCCTGATCCCGGCGCGCGCCTGCGCCCCGGCGTCCAGATGCAGTCCCGCGCCGGCAGTCGATACGGGCGGGTCGGAATCGCCGGCCTCGGCATCCGCGTCCATGCGCGAAACGGCAAGCAGGGTGCCCAGCACCCCCGCGCCGATACCCCCCAGCAGCAGTCCCGCGCCGGCCAGCCTTTTCATGGTTGCTTCTCCAGCACAGCGACCAGGCGGTTGCGGTCGATCATCGTTTCCGGTCCTTCCAGCGGCTGCCGCAGAGCGTCCTCCAGTGCGGCGTCCGCCGCTCGGAGGCGCGCGAGCACATCGATTTCGGCAAGGCGCGCTTCGAGCGCCGCGATCTGTGCGCCGGCCCAGTCCGCGCGACCGGCCGTGCCCTTTGCAAGCTGGGCATCGGCGCGCCGGGCAACAGCCGCGGTCTGCGGCAATTCGGTGCGGCGCACGCGATCGAGCGCCGCCGATGCCGCCGCCCGTTCCGCCCGGGCGCTTTCGATCGCGGCCTGCGCTTGCGCCAGCGTGGTTTCGATCGCCGCCCCGGCCTGCGCGCGACGCGCTTCGGCCGCGCGGATCGCGGCGCGGTTGAGATCGAACGACGGCACGGCCAGGTTGATCGCGAACGGCAGCTTCACCAGCCCCCGCTCCCAGGTATAGCCCGGCCCCAGGCTGACCGCCGGATACTGGCGCGCCAGCTCCCCGCGCAGATCGGCTTCCGCCTGATCGTAGGCGACGATCGCCTTGAGCACGTCGGCGCGGCCGGCCACGGCACGGGCCATGGCGGAGGGGGACAACGCGGGCGCATCGGTGGACGCGGCGTCGAAACCATCCCATGCGACATCAAGGCCATCGAGCGCGGTTGCGGGCAGGCCGAGCACGCCCGCCATCGCGATGCGGGCCTGTTGCGCGCGCCGCTGCGCGTCTTCCAGCGCCCGCGCCGCCTGCGCGCGCTGTGCGCGATAGGGAAACAGATCCAGTCCGGCCGTCTCGCCACGCGCCACGCGCTGTTCCAGCACGGCCAGTTGCCGGTCGCGCATGGCGACGATGGCCGTGCCGAGCTCCGCCTGCCGGCGCGCGATCAGGTGATCCGCCAGCGCGCGCACCAGCGCCATGCGATCGGCCCAAGCCACCTCGGCCAGATCATAGCGCGCCGCAATCACGCCAAGATCCGCCCGCGCCAGCCGCGCGCCGCGCCGGCCGCCGATGTCCAGCGGCAGGTCCACCCCGCCGCCCAGCAGCCATGGCGAGGACGTCGACGGGTCGTTGGCGTATTCGCTGCTGAGCGTCAGCGTGGGCGATCCCACCTTGCGCGCGCTGCGCGCGTCGCGCCGCGCGGTTTCCAGCGCCGCGCGCGCCTCGGCCACGCGCGGATCGGAGGCAAGCAGCGCCGCGAACAGCGTGAGGCGATCGATACGGCCGGCTTGTGCGCCGGGCGCGAGCAGGGCCGCGTCGCGCTCCGCCGCGGGCGCATCGAACGTGCGCGCTGCCTGGCCGGCGATGCGCGCCTCGAGATGGACCGGCGCGGGCGCGACATGCGTGCAGCCGCCTATCCCCGCCAGCAACAGCGGCAGCGCCCGGCGATGGAGCCGGCACCCGGCCTGTCGATCGCGTCCCATGTGCCCGTCCCCCAATACCTGAAAGCGTAACCGGGCCGTCGAACGCGGAAAAGGCCAGAACACGATGATGACAGGAGTTTAGAGCGGTTTCCACACGAACTGACTCGTCAGGGATTCCCTTCGCGGCGCCGTTGTGATTCAGACTTCCTGCTGGTGTCAGGAGGCCAGCATGGATGGCACGAACGCTTTCACAGGATCTTCGGGA
>NZ_RQSI01000027.1:0-56147 GCF_003856955.1 Novosphingobium sp. LASN5T | reverse complement strand
GCCCGCGCCGCCGCTGTGGGACTGGCGTGCCCCGCGCCCGCGCGACGAACGCCGGCCCGAAGCCGCCCGCCCCCGGCCCGACAGCGCCTTTGCCGCGCTGGCGGAATGGTTGGCGGCTGAACCGGTGGGGCGCTGATGGCCGCGGGGCTGCGGATCGACAAGCTGCTGTGGTATTTGCGGCTCGCCAGGACGCGCGCGCTGGCGCAGGATTGGGCGCAGGCGGGGCATATCCGGCTCAACGGGCGGCGCGTGGAGCGCGCGCACCAAGGCGTTTCCACCGGCGATATCCTCGTCATTCCGCTGGGTTCGGCGGTGCGCGTGATCGAGATTCTGGCACTTCCGGAGCGGCGCGGCCCCGCTCCCGAAGCACAAGCATGCTATCGGATGCTTGACGATACGCCCCCCTCGCCTCTAGCACGGCCCGAAACGCGTACCTGAGGGATAATCACGCCATGACTTATGTTGTGACCGACGCCTGCATCCGCTGCAAATTCATGGACTGCGTCGAGGTCTGCCCGGTGGACTGCTTCTACGAGGGCGAGAACATGCTCGTGATCAACCCCAGCGAGTGCATCGACTGCGGCGTGTGCGAGCCGGAATGCCCCGCCGAAGCGATTTTGCCCGATACCGAAAGCGGCCTGGAACAGTGGCTTGAGCTGAACGCCAAGTATTCGGCGGAATGGCCGAACATCACCGCCAAGAAGGACGCTCCGGCGGACGCCGACGAGCACAAGGGCGAAGACGGCAAGTTCGACAAGTACTTCTCGGCGGAACCTGGCGAAGGTGACTGATCGGGGCGATTGATCCGGCGCGATTGATCCGCCCCCGGAACCGCCCCAGATCGGGACTAGTCCAAAACAGACTGAAATTCCCGCGCCAGCGCGCGCGGGAAACACTACGATCCGTCCCCGAAAAGGATAAAACTGACGGGGTCGGAACAAGGTGCCTGAAATCGCAGTATATGCGGGAATCGCTTTCCTGTCGGCGACGATCGGCTTCTTCGCCGGCGCGCTGATGGCGACATCCAAGATCGCCTATCTGGAAAACCGCATTTCGCTGAACGAGCGGGAAGTGGAAAGACTCGCCGCGCGGGCCGAAGCCCTGCTGGTGGCGATGGGCCAGATCGCCACCTTGAGCGACGAACGGATGGGCTCCGCCCCGTCCAGCACCACGGCCGCGGGAATCGCCAGAACGACCTTGCACGCGCTTCGCTGACGTAGCGTCAAGCCGGACGGCCGCCTGCGAAAACAAGGAACCGTGGAGATTCTCCGCCGGGACTGGAAATTTTCCACAAAAACGTTATATACTCGCGCGTGCGGCATGGTCCCGGCCATGCGTCGCATTTCACGAAGATAAGGCAGGACACAAAGGCAGCACAAAAAAGGGGTCGCAGACCGCTTGTTGAGGGCCGCCCGCGAAGCAACGCGGGCATCGGGCGCAATACGCGCACCGGGGCCTCTTCCGCCGCCACATCCTAGCCCGTGTCGAAAGGGTAACCAATGGCAGCCAAGGCTCTTGCCTTCGATGTTGGGGATTACGTCGTCTATCCGAAGCACGGCGTCGGCCGGGTGGTCGAATTGCAGAACGAAGAAATCGCCGGAATGACGCTGGAGCTTTACGTGCTCCGTTTCGAGAAGGAACGCATGACGCTGCGCGTTCCTGTGAACAAGGTCGAAGCCATCGGCATGCGCAAGCTGTCTTCGGACAAGACGCTGCGCGAAGCGCTGGATACGCTGAAGGGCAAGCCCAAGGTCAAGCGCACCATGTGGTCGCGCCGCGCACAGGAATACGAAGCCAAGATCAATTCGGGCGACCTCGTTTCGATCGCGGAAGTCACGCGCGACCTGTTCCGCGCCGACGACCAGCCGGAACAGAGCTATTCCGAACGCCAGATCTTCGAAGCGGCCTCTTCACGCCTCGCCCGCGAACTGGCGGCGATGGAAAAGACCGACGAACCGGCCGCGCTCAAGAAGATCCTCGCGATCTTGAACGAATACGCGCCGAAGTACTACGAAACCGCCTGACGCCAAGGCCGGGCCAGACGGTCCGGCCGGGTTTCACGCCCGTTTCCACAAAAGGGGTCGCCGGGAAGCCGGCGGCCCCTTTTGCGTTGCCGCGCTCGCGTCGTCCAGATGCCGATGCGCGCCGACGAGCGACATGGCCCTGGGCGGCGAAGCTGTAGTATATGGGCAATACACATTCCCTCCCGGTGGAGACCATCGCATGTTCGCCAATCTTGCCCGTGCCCTGGCGGGCGTAGCCGCCGTCGGTCTCGGCGCCGCGCTGGCCGGCTGTTCGTCCGACGCGCACGTCACCATCGACGGTGTCAGCGGCGTGCCGCTGGCGCAGCTGGATACCTCGGGCAAGGCGCCGGACACGATCACCCTGCTCGGCCCCGATACCGTCCATGTTACCGGCGGGGACCGGCTGGCGATTACCGTCGATGGCGATCCGGCGATCAAGGACCAGCTCCGCTTCACCCTGAAGGACGGCAACCTCGGCATCACACGCGAAAAGCACGGGTTCGGCCAAGGCGGCACCGTGACCATCAACGTGGTCGTTCCGCCGTTGCAGGGGATCGTGCTGATGGGCTCGGGCACTGTCCACAGCGACGCGCTGCATGGAGAAGACGCCAGGGTGGTGATCGCCGGCTCCGGAAGCGTGGATAGCACCCGCGTCGATGTCGGCACGCTCAAGGTCGACGTACTGGGTCCGGGAACCGTGCGGGCCGCCGGCCATGCCAGGAACCTGGCGCTGACCATCGGCGGATCGGGCAATGCCGATCTTTCCGGCCTCTCGGTCGATGCGGCGAAGGCCGACGTCGCCGGGTCGGGCAGCGGCCGGTTCGCGTCGGACGGTACCGTGGATGCCTCGATCCTGGGCAGCGGCGACATCCACGTGCGCGGGCGCGCGACCTGCACGGTCAAGACGCTGGGCTCGGGCAAGCTGGTTTGCCAACCCGCCTGAAACTGGCCCGCCTAAAGCCGTTCAGGCGGCGGCGCGGCGCAACCTGTCGTTGATGGCGACGCCGATGCCCCGGTCCGGGATCGGCGCCACGGCGATCCGGGGCCGCGCATCGTCCGCCGCCAGATGCAGGCAGGCGTAGAGCCGGGCCGCCGCTTCCGCGAGATCGCCCGTGCGCGACAGCGAGACATCGCCGGCAACCGCGCCGAAGCCGATCAGGAATTCGTCCGGCTCCGCGTCCGGCGCGTCGAGGCGGACGGGCTTTCCCGGCGCATAGTGGCTGGCCAATTGCCCCGGCGCCTCGATCCCGCCGCGATCCTGCGCGCGGCCGGCGTGGGCTTCCCCCAGCACCGCGGCGATCCGCGCCTCCTCGATCGGGCCGGGCCGCAGGATCGCCCACGATCCATCCGCGCGCAGGCCGACGATGGTCGATTCGATCCCCTGCGCCGTCTCTCCCCCATCGAGAATCAGGCCGACCCTGTCGCCCAGCGACGCGCGCACGTGCGCGGCGCTGGTGGGGCTAATCGCGCCGCTGCGATTCGCCGAGGGCGCGGCCAGCGGCAGCCCGCTTTCGCGCAGCAGCGCCTGCATCACCGGATGCGCGGGGCAGCGCAGCGCCACCGTGGGCAGGCCCGCGCTGACCGCCATGGCAAGCGGCGCACCGGGCAGGCGCGGCAACACCATCGTCAGCGCGCCCGGCCAGAACGCGGTGGCGAGCGCCTCGGCCCGGTCGTCGAACGCGGCGAGCGCCCTTGCCGCTACGGCATCGGGAACATGGACGATCAGCGGATTGAAATCGGGGCGGCCCTTGGCACGGTAGATGCCCGCCACCGCGGCATCGTCGTCGGCCCGGGCAGCAAGGCCATAGACGGTTTCGGTGGGCACGGCGACCGTCCCCCCGGCGGCCAGCAGCCGCGCCGCCGCGGCAATGCCGGCGGCATCGGCGGCGCGCAGGTTGCCCGGTCCGCCGTGGGAAATCTTTGTACCGTCCATGCCTTGCCGCTATAGCGCGCGCCACGCTCTGCCAAGGAAAACCAAGCGAGGGGAACTGCGATGGATTTCACGCCACCAACCACCGACCAGGTGCTTGCCCTGCGCGTCAGCGCCGGGATCGACGAACTGGCGGCGCACGAACGCTTCGAGGCTGCCAGCCCCGATCTGGTGGAAGCCATCGTGGAAGGCATCGGAGCGCTGGCCGCCGGCGAATGGGCGCCGCTCAACCGGCTGGGCGATACCGAGGGCGCGAAATGGAGCGATGGCACGGTAACGCTGCCCGCCGGCTTCGCCGACGCCTACCGCGCGTTCGTCGAGCAGGGCTGGAACGCGATCGCCGGGCCGGTCGATCACGGCGGACAGGGTCTGCCCTTCGCGCTGGCGACGTGCGTGCTCGAGACGCTGGGCGCGGCCAACATGGGCTTCGCCCTGCTGCCGATGCTCACCGTCGGCGCGATCGAGGCGCTGGATCACCACGGCAGCGAAGCCCAGAAGGCGCTCTATCTTCCCAAGCTGGTCAGCGGCGAATGGTCGGGCACGATGAACCTGACCGAGCCGCAGGCCGGGTCCGACGTGGGCGCGCTGCGCAGCACCGCCGTGCCGATCACCGAAGGCCCGCACGCCGGCAAGTACCGCATCGCCGGCACCAAGATCTTCATCACCTTCGGCGAGCACGACCTGGCCGAGAACATCATCCACCTGGTTCTCGCCCGCACTCCCGGCGCCCCGACCGGCACGCGCGGCATCTCGCTGTTCATCGTGCCCAAGTTCCACGTCAACGCGGACGGCACCCCCGGCGCACGCAACGACGTGCGCTGCGTCTCGATCGAGCACAAGCTGGGCATCCACGCCTCGCCCACCTGCGTCATGTCCTATGGCGACCACGGCGAATGCATCGGCGAACTGGTAGGCCACGAGAACGAGGGCCTGAAGGCCATGTTCACGATGATGAACTCCGCCCGCATCAACGTGGGCAGCCAGGGTGTGCAAATCGCCGAACGCGCCTATCAGCAGGCGCGGGCCTATGCGCGCGACCGCGTCCAGTCCGCGCGGGCCGGCGCGGCGGACAAGACGCCGGTGGCGATCATCGAACACCCCGACGTGCGCCGGATGCTGCTGCGGATGCGCGCGCTGACCGAAGGCGCGCGGGCGCTGCTCTATTACACCGCCGGCCAGATCGATCGCGGGACGCTGGGCGACGCGGCCGCGCAGAAGCGGGCGGAAGTGCTGGTGCCCATGCTCAAGGCCTGGGGCACCGATGTCGGCTGCGAGGTGACCAGTCTGGGCGTGCAGGTCCACGGCGGCATGGGCTTCATCGAGGAAACCGGCGCCGCGCAACACTATCGCGACGCGCGCATCGCGCCGATCTACGAGGGGACCAACGGCATCCAGGCCGCCGACCTCGTCACCCGCAAGCTGGGTTACGACAACGGCGGCGTGCTGCAGGCGCTGATGGCCGACATCATCGCGGAAATGGAAGACGTACCCGAAGTCGCCGCGCTGGCGAGGGACGTGGCCGCGATCGCCACCTGGATGACCACCAGCGCCACGCTGGACGACCGGCTGGCCGGCAGCGTGCCGTTCACCACGATGTGTGCAGCGGCGGTGGCCGGCTGGCAGCTTGCCCGCCAGGCGCGGGCCACGGGCGATGACGCCAAGACGGCGGTCACGATGTTCTTCAACCGCACGATCGTGCCCGAAATGCGCGGCCTTGGCTCGGCGGCCATGGCGGGCGCGGCGCTGGTCTATCAGCTGGATACCGACGCGCTGCTGGCATGAGTGACCATACCCCCTTGCTGACCCGTATCGCCGAGGCGCTGGAACGGCTTGCGCCGCCCCCGCCGCCGCCCGTCGACTGGCTGGCGCACCCCGCCTACGTCTGGCTGGGGCGTACGGCCCGGCCGGTCGCCCGGCTGGAAGCGCCCGCGCTGGACCTGATGCACGGCATCGACTTCCAGAAGGGTGCGGTGGTCGAAAACGTGGCGCGCCTGGCCCAAGGCGCGGCCGCACACGACATGCTGCTGTGGGGGTCGCGCGGCATGGGCAAGTCGGCACTGCTGCGCGCCGCCACGCTGGCCGCGCAGACAGAACGGCCGGGCAGCATCGCGCTGGTGCAGGCTACGCCCGAGGCCGGCCTGGCCGACCTGTTCGCGCTGCTGCGGGGGATCGAGCGCCGCTTCCTGGTGTTCCTCGACGATCTCGGCTTCGACGCGGGCGACGCCGATGGCGCGCGCCGGCTGCGCAGCTGGCTGGAAGGCGGCGTGGAAGCGCGCCCCGCCAACGTGCGCCTTGCCGTCACCTCCAACCGCCGCGCCATCGTGGAACGCCATCTCAGCGAACAGGACGATCCGATCAACCCGCGCGACGTGGTCGACGACCGGCTGGCGCTGGCCGACCGGTTCGGGCTGTCACTGGGGTTCCACAATTGCTCGCAGGACGATTTCCTGGCGATCATTGGCGGATATGCCGCGCATTACGGGCTGGAATGGGAGCCGGCCGATGCGCTGGAGTGGTCACGCCGGCGCGGTGGCCGCTCCGGGCGCGTGGCCTGGCAATACGTGACCGAACTGGCCGGGCGGACCGGGCGCGCGCTGTAAGCCACACGCCCGGTGCCTTTCCCGCGCCTTACGGCTGCGGCTTGAGCAGGTCCGAATCTTCGTTCGGCTTGGCGATGAACTTGGCATCCGCCGGCGGCGGGGGCGGCATCGGCGTGGCCTTGATCGGCACGATCTCCGCCGCCGGCTTCGCGCCAGGGGCCACCACGCGCCAGATCACGCCGCCCACGTCGTCGCTGACCAGCAGCGCGCCGTCCTTCGCGAAGGCGACCCAGGTCGGTCGGCCATGCGCGCGGCCTTCGGCCGTGAGGAACCCGCTGAGAATCGGGGTCGGCGGGGTGGGCTTCACGTTGCCGCGATCGTCGAAGCCGACGAAGACGACGTCATAGCCCGAAAGCGGGCGGCGGTTCCACGAACCGTGGCGCGCGATGAATGCGCCCTGCGCGAAGCGTTCTCCCATCACGTTGCCACCGCGCGCAAACGCAAGGCCCAGCGGGGCGACGTGCGAACCCAGCGCGTATTCCGGCTTGCGCGTGTATTCGAGCATGTATTCGGGCATCGGCGCCTTCACGCGCCAGTCGATGTTCTTTTTCCAGTAGGCCCACGGCCAGCCGTACTGCGCGCCCAGCGGCACGTTGGTGAGGTAATCGGGCACGAGATCGGACCCGAGCATGTCGCGCTCGTTGACCACGGTCCACAGCTCGCCGCTGTGCGGATTCCAGTCGAGGCCATTGGGATTGCGCAGGCCGCCGGCGAATTCGCGGCTGCGGTGCTTGGCGAAATCGTACTCGTGGATCGCGGCGCGGCCCTTTTCCTGGTCGATGCCGTTCTCCGCGATGTTCGACGAGGAGCCGACGGTCACGTAGAGCTTGCCGCCATCGGCGCTGAGCAGCAGGTTGCGCGCCCAGTGGTTGCCGCCGCCGGGCAGGTCCATCAGCTTCTCGGGCTTGCCGGCAAGGTTGGTCTGGCCCAGCGCATAGGGGTACGACAGCACCGCGTTATGGTTGGCGATGATCAGGCGGCCGTCGCGGAACACCATGCCGAACGGCGAATCGAGCGCGGGATTGTCCATCACGAACTTCTGGTCGGCCTTGCCATCGCCATTGGTATCGCGCAGCAGCACGATCTTGTTGGGCGAAGGCCCGCCGGCGCCGACCTTGCGGAACAGCCAGTTCATCACCAGGCCCGTGATCCCGCCGGGGCCGCGGCCGGGAGGCGCGTTGGTTTCCGCCACCAGCACATCGCCATTGGATAGCACGGTCACCGCACGGGGATGATCCAGCCCGTCGGCGAAGCGGCCGACCGCCAGCCCCTGCGCCGCCACGGGCGCCTCGTTGGCTTTCCAGCCCACGGGTTCCGCCACCACGACCGTGGGTATGGTCTGCGCGCTGGGCTCGGCCAGCTTGGGCTTCGGCCCGGAAAGCTGGTCCAGCGTGTACTGTGCGGGATCACCCCGCATGGCCCAGGCGATGAAAAGGCCGCCCGCGACGACAACGACGAGCAGGCCGATGAGGATCTTGCGCAAAAGAGTCATGCGCACGAATCTAGGCGGCAAACGCCGTCCTGTCACCTGACAGCTTGCCCTCATTCCATTCCGCCCCGGCCGCCCTATATCAGGGGTATGTACGCCTTTGCCCCCAACGCCGGCGCTTCGACCGCCGAGATCCAAGCCGAGCTGCGCGAAGCGGCGGTGGCCATCACCGATAACGAGCCCGACGGCATCGCCAACATGGCCAATGTCGCCGCGCTGCTGGCGGAATTCCTGCCCGATCTCAACTGGGCCGGCTTCTACCGCATGGTGGAAGGCGAATTGGTGCTCGGCCCGTTCATCGGCAAGCCCGCCTGCATCCGCATCCCGCTGGATCGCGGCGTCTGCGGCGCGGCCGCGCGCTCCGGAACCACGCAGCGGGTGGAGGACGTCCACGCCTTTCCCGGCCATATCGCCTGCGATGCCGCCAGCCGGTCCGAACTGGTCGTACCCGTGATTCGCGGTGGCGCGGTCATCGCCGTGATCGACCTCGACAGCCCCCTGCCCGGACGGTTCAGCGCAGAGGACGCCGCCGGCATAGAAGCGCTGGCAGAGGCGATCGCGGAACGGATCTGAGAGAAAGAACCACCCGCCAATCTATCCCGTTTCGGCACAGCGCCGGGAGCGGCCTTGGTGCCCCCTGCCCGGCGATGATACGGTTCCGGAAACGTCCGGAATCCGGCCAGTCGCGCCGGCGCGCCGCAACAGGGGATCACGATGGCCCGAATCTACCAAGCACTTGCCGTTTCGCTCGCACTGGCAGGCGCCATGCCGGCCGTGGCCCACGAAGCGCCGCCCCCGCCGCCGCCCGCACCGCCCGGCGGCTGGTATGCTCCGGCGCCTTACGGCGCCGCGCCCGCCTGGCAGGGCGGCTATCCGGCAGCGCAGATGCCTGCCCCGCCGCCGGTGGACCCGGAATACCAGCGGATGCTGGATCGCTGCCGCGTCAACAATCCGGATAAGCACGTCGGCGGCACGCTGATCGGCGGCGCGGTGGGCGGATTGATCGGCAACCGTGTGGCCTCGGGCGATCGCGTGCTCGGCACCGTGGCCGGCGCCGCGGTTGGCGCGGTGGCCGGCAACGTGATCGACAAGGCCGAGGACAAGGGGCGGGACCGCGAATGCGAGGAATTCTTCCGTCGCTACGGCCCGCCGCAAGCCGCAGGCTATCCGGGCGGCTATGGCGCGGGATACCCCGGCTACGGCGGCGCCTATCCGGGATACGCGCCCTACGGCTACGTCATGGTGCCGGTGGTGATCCAGAACCAGCAGAAGCCCTGCGTCGAGACCACGACCGTGACCGAGGAATGGGTCAACGTTCCGGTCCGCCGCCGCGCGGTGCACCACCGCCCGGTCGTGCGCGACAAGCGCGTCAAGGAAAAGCGGGTCTACACCGGCAGCTAAGCGCCCAGTGCCATCGTCCCAGCGAAAGCTGGGACCTCAGGCCGTTGCAGCGCATTTCCGGCAGGACCGGCCCCGCCCCACGAGATCCCAGCTTTTGCTGGGATGACGCGCGACGTGGGCCGTGTTCCACGTGGAACGTGCTAGGGTCCTGACCCTACAGCTTGCGGCCGATCAGTTCCTTCATGATCTCGTTGGTGCCGCCGAAAATCCGCGTCACACGCGCGCTGCGCCAGGCGCGGGCAATCGCGTACTCGTTCATGTAGCCCGCGCCGCCGTGGAGCTGCAGGCACTTGTCCATCACTTCCCACTGCAGCTCGGTATGCCACAGCTTGGCCGCCGCGCCCTCTTCCGGGGTCAGTTCGCGCTTCAGGTGGCGCGCCAGCGCCCAGTCGAGGTGCGCCCAGCCTACCTGCAGCTTGGCCTTGATGTCGGCCAGGGTGAAGCGGGTGTTCTGGAAATCGAGGATCGGCTTGCCGAACGCCTTGCGATCGCGGGTAAATTCCACGGTATCATCGAAGGCGCGCTGGGCCGACGCCTGCGCGCTGACCGCGATCGACAGGCGCTCCTGCGGCAATTCGCTCATCAGGTAGATGAAGCCCTTGCCTTCCTCGCCCAGGCAGTTGGTGATCGGCACGCGCACGTCGTTGAAGAACAGTTCCGAGGTATCGGCTTCGTCCTGCCCGATCTTGTCGAGGTTGCGGCCGCGTTCGAAGCCTTCGCGATCGGCTTCGACCAGCACGATCGACACGCCCTTCCACGCCGGCTGGACCTCGGTATCGGTCTTGCAGCAGACCAGGATAAGGTCGGCGTTCTGGCCGTTGGTGATGTAGGTCTTCGATCCGTTGATGACGTAGTGGTTGCCGTCCTTCTTGGCCGTGGTGCGCATGCCCTGAAGGTCGGACCCGGTGCCGGGTTCGGTCATCGCGATCGCCGTGATCGTCTCGCCAGAGACCATGCGCGGCAGCCACTTCTTCTTCTGCTCTTCCGAACCGTAGGAGATGAGGTAGTTGGCGACGATGTCTGACTGGAGCGAAAAGCCCGTGGTCACGCGGCCATAGTAGGCGCTTTCCTCGTCGACGATGGCGTTGTAGCCGAAATCGAGGCCCAACCCGCCGTATTCCTCGGGAACCGTGGGGCACAGCATGCCCAGTTCGCCGGCCTTGGGCCAGACTTCCTTGGGCACGATGCCGGCCTCCGCCCATTCGGCGGCGTGCGGCGCGATCTCGTCCTCCAGAAAGCGGCGGACGGTCTGGCGGAAGGCTTCGTGATCCTCGTTGTACGCGGTGCGTGAAAGCGCATCGAGCGACATGACATCTCTCCGGTTAGTCGTGGCCTTTCCCACAGGGATAAGCGCCGCCGCCAAGCCGGGTCAATCGCTATTTAATCGATCAGTTAAACTTTATGCGCTGCCCTCCCGGGCAAGTCCGCGTCAGATGCCGCCGCCGGTAAGCCGCTGGCAGATCAGGTCGAGCTGGTCGAGCGTCTTGTAGCGGATCGTCACCGAACCCGAGCTGGGGTCGGCATCGGCGTTGATCATGACCTTGAGGCCCAGGAACTCCTCCAGATGCGCCTGCACCGCCGCAATATCGGCGCTTTGCGACGGATCGCGCACCGCGCGCGCCTTGCGCTGCGCGCTTTCCGGGCGCCCGGCGCGCTTAGCCATGCGTTCCGCATCGCGCACCGAAAGCCCCTTCGCCACCACTTCGCGCGCGATGGGCAGTGGATCGGGCAGGGTTGCCAGCGCGCGCGCATGGCCCATCGAGATCTCGTCGCGCTGGACCATGTCCAGCACTTCCTCGGGCAAGCTGAGCAGGCGCATGAGATTGGCGACATGGCTGCGCGACTTGTCGACGAAGGTCGCGATTTCCTGCTGCGTCAGTCCATCCTGCTCGGACAGGCGCTGATAGGCACGCGCTTCCTCAACGGGATTCAGATCCTCGCGCTGCAGATTCTCGATCAGTGCCAGCGCGACGACTTCGCGTTCATCGAGCTTGCGCACGATCGCCGGAATCTCGTGGACGCGCGCACGCTGCGCCGCGCGCCAGCGGCGCTCGCCAGCCACGAGCTGGTAGCGGCCCGCGCTCACAGGCCGCACGATCACCGGCTGGATCACACCCCGTTGCGCGATCGAGCGGGCCAGTTCCTCCAGCGCGTCTTCGTCGAAATGGCGACGCGGCTGATTGGGATCGGGTTCGATGTCCGACACGGAAAGCAGCGAAACTCCGCCTTCGCGCGGCAGTGCGGCCCCTTCCGGCGCGCCCGCCGAAACGCGGATCAGCGATTCCTCGCGCCGGGTTTCGCCGAGCAGCGCGCCCAGCCCCCGCCCCAGCGCTGCGCGCCGCACCGGCGCCGCTTTCACGCCATCACCGGTCATGCCGTCTTCGCTGCTCATGCAGCCTTCCTCCGTTCGGGCAGCCGGCCGATCAGTTCGCGCGCCAGCTTCATGTAAGCCTGCGATCCGGGGCAGGCATGATCGTAGATCAGCGCGGGCAAGCCATGGCTCGGCGCCTCGGACAAACGGACGTTGCGCGGGATCACCGCTTCGAACACCAGATCGTGCAGGCAGGATCGCACGTCGTCCGCCACCTGATCGGTCAGGCGATTGCGTCGATCAAACATGGTGAGGACCACGCCCAGGATGCCGAGATCGGCGTTGAAGCGCTCCTGGACGCGCTCGACCGTCTGCAGCAGCTGACTCAGACCTTCGAGCGCGAAGAATTCGCACTGCAGCGGCACCAGCAGCGTATCCGCCGCGGTCAGCGCATTGAGCGTGAGCAGGCCGAGCGACGGCGGGCAATCGATCAGGCAGATATCATGCCCCGCCCCGCCCTGGGAAAGTGCGCCGCGCAACTTTCCGGTCCGGTCCTCGACGCTGACCAGCTCCACTTCCGCGCCCGAAAGATCGACCGTGGCGGGCACCAGATCGAGCCCCGGAATGCGCGTAGGGATCAGGCATTCGGCAACGGTCGCCTGATCGATCAGCAGGTCATACGACGAACGTTCCCGCTCGTGCGAAGCGACGCCGATCCCGGTTGAGGCATTGCCCTGCGGATCGAGATCGACCAGCAGCACTTTCCAGCCGGTGGCGGCCAGCGCGGTGGCGATGTTGATCGCGGTGGTGGTCTTGCCCACTCCGCCCTTCTGGTTGGCGACAGCGATGGTAATCATCGGCGAGTTTCCTTCCGGCGTTTGGCCTTTTGGACAACCGGGGGCTGGCCACCAAGCAGGCGACCAGCGATGACGCCCGCGTCGGGGTCTGTCAGCGATTGTTCCACGTGGAACATATGGCGCCAGGATTTCGGGAGCATGTCCAATTCATGCTTCGCCTTGGCCCCTTTGGGCAACAGCCAAAGCGTGTCTGGTGTGGAAAAGCGCGCAGAAAGAAGCAGCAGCTTGTCCAGCGGCGCAAACGCGCGGGCTGAAATCACGCTGGCGATCCGTGCCGGCACATCTTCCACCCGCGCCAGAATGACTTCCACATTGGCCAGATCAAGCGCCGCCGCCGCGCGTTCGAGCCATTCGGTGCGCAAGCGACGGGAATCGACCAGCGTGACGTGCCGTTCAGGCTGCAACGCCGCCACGACCAGCCCTGGAAAGCCAGCTCCGGTCCCCAGATCGAGCCACGGCCCCGCCGGCAATGTTTCACGTGGAACATCGAGCAGCTGCGCGCTGTCGACGATATGCCGCTGCCAGACGTGCGCCAGCGTGCCGCGCGCGACCAGATTCTGCCGCTCGTTCTCGGCGATGAGCAGATCCACCAGCCGGGCCAGCCGGGCCATGCCGGCGGCATCGACGCCGAGCCGGTCGCGCAGCCAGGCTTGGGCATCCGCTTCGCTGGTGATCGTCATGCCGCGCGCCGCCGCGCGTGGACCAGCAGGCTGGCAAGCGCGGCCGGGGTGATCCCCGCGATCCGGCCCGCCGCCGCCAGCGTATCCGGCCGGGCACGCTGCAACCGTTCCACCATCTCGTTCGAAAGGCCCGGCACCTCGGCGAAGGGGAAATCATCGCCGAGCGCGACCGCGTCGCTCGACCGCAATTCGCGCAGTTCCGCGTCCTGCCGCGCGAGATAGGGCGCATAGGCCGCGTCCTCCTCCACTTCCTCCACCAGCAGCGGATCGAACGCCCCGTCCCCCACCCATGGCTCCAACGCCGCGAGCGTGACTTCGGGGAAACGCAGCCACTCCATCAGGGATCGCCGGGTGCCGTCAGCCCGTACCGCCATCCCCGCGCGCACCAGCTCCGTCGGGGTGACATCGGCGGCCAGCGCGCGCTCCAGCCGTTCCCGCTGTTTCCTGCGCGCTTCGAACCAGACCGCGCGTTCCTCCCCCACACAGCCGGCAGCAATGGCCAGCGGCGTCAGCCGGGTCGAGGCGTTGTTGGCGCGCAAACGCAGGCGGTACTCCGCCCGCGCGGTCAACATGCGGTAGGGCTCGCTGACGCCATGAAGCGTGAGGTCGTCGATCATCACGGCCATGTAGCTCGACGCCCGGTCCAATGCGGCCGGCGCGCCGCCCAGCACGGCCGCCGCCGCGTGCATGCCCGCCACCAGCCCCTGCGCCGCCGCCTCCTCGTATCCGGTCGTCCCGTTGATCTGCCCGGCGCAATAGAGCCCCGGAATGGCCTTCACTTCCAGGCTACGGCGCAGCGCGCGCGGATCGATGTGATCGTATTCCACCGCATAGCCGGGCACGGTGATCTCCACCCGCTCCAGCCCTTCGATGCTGCGCATCATCGCCACCTGCACATCCGTAGGCAGCGAGGTGCTGACCCCGTTGGGATAGACCGTGCGGTCGTCCAGCCCCTCCGGTTCGAGAAAGACCTGGTGTCCGTCGCGATCGCCGAAGCGGTGGATCTTGTCCTCGATCGACGGGCAATAGCGCGGCCCCTGCGCGCCGATCGCGCCCGTGAACAGCGGCGAACGGTCCAGTCCGCTGCGGATGATATCGTGCGTGCGCGCATTGGTGCGCGCGATCGCGCAGAACACCTGTGGCACCGTGCGCGCCGGCGTCAGCGGAGACATCGTCCACGGCTCGGCGTCGCTGGGCTGCTCCGGCAACCGCGCCCAGTCGATCGTGCGGCCGTCCAGCCGGGGCGGTGTGCCCGTCTTCAGCCGCGCCATCGGCAGGTCGGCATCGCGCAGCTGCGTGGCCAGCCGGTGCGCCGCGCTTTCGCCGATGCGGCCACCGTCCATCCGCTCCTCGCCGCGAAACAGCCGCCCTCCGAGGAAGGTGCCCGTGCACAACACGACGGCGGCGGCGGCAAGCGCATCGCCGTTGCCCAGATCGATGCCCTCCACCCGGCCGCCCTGCATCCGCAAGGCCGCCGCTTCGCCCGCAACCACGGTGAGGTTCGGTTGAGCCGCAATCATGCGCTGGATCGCGGCACGGAACAGCTTGCGGTCCGCCTGGACACGCGGCCCCTGCACCGCGCTGCCCTTGGAACGGTTGAGCATCCGGTAGTGAATCGCCGCCGCATCGGCCGCGCGTGCGATCAATCCGTCAAAGGCATCGACCTCGCGCACGAGATGGCCCTTGCCCAGTCCGCCGATCGCCGGGTTGCAGCTCATCGCGCCGATCGTCTCCGGATCGAAACTCACCAGCGCCGTGCGCGCGCCCATCCGCGCCGAAACGGCGGCCGCCTCGACGCCGGCATGACCGCCGCCGACCACGATCACATCGAATTGCTGCATGGGATGCCCGTTACAGGAGAGCGGGACTCACGTCAAAGTGCATCGATGTTCCACGTGGAACATTGCGCTTCATTTGCCGATGCAGAACCGGCCAAACAGCGCGTCCAGCATGTCCTCGGTGCCGACACGCCCCACGAGCCGGTCGAGCGCCTGCCGGGCGAGGCGCAGCTCTTCCGCTGCCAGCAAGGGGTCCGGCATGGCCGCCGCCGCACCGAGAGCGGTCATCACCTCCCCCAGCAACCCCGCCTGGCGCGCATTCAGCGCCGCTTCGCCCGGAGCCGGCAACGCCGCGCGCGCATGATCCACCAACCCGGCGCGAAACGCCGACACGCCCTCCCCCGTCCGCGCCGAAAGCGCGAACCGCGCGCCGTGCTTGATCGCCCGGTCCGGACGGTCGATCCGTGTTTCGATTTCCCACAGCGAACGACCGGCAGGCCCGGCGCCCTCCGGGCCCAGCCACAACACCAGATCCGCGCGCTCGGCTTCCGCCAGCGCACGGGCGATGCCGATCCGTTCGATCTCGCCGGCGCCGTCTTCGCGCAGGCCGGCCGTATCGATGAACGTGAAGGGCACGCCTTCAATCGCCACCGCGCGGACCAGAACATCGCGCGTGGTCCCCGGCTCGGCCGCCGTGATCGCCGCCTCGTCGTCGACCAAGGCGTTGAACAACGTGGACTTTCCGGCATTGGGCGGACCGGCGAGGACGACCCTGTAGCCCTCGCGCAAAGGCTCCGCGCGCGGCCGGGCGAGCCACGCGCCAAGATCGTCGGCCAGGGCACCCGCGCCCGCCGCGAAGCCGGCCGGAAGATCGGCTCCGACATCGTCCTCGTCCGAAAAATCGAGCGCGGCTTCCAGACGGGCGGAGAGCGCCAGCACCTTGTCGCGCCATCCAGCGACCAGACGCGACAACGCACCGTCCGCCATGGCCAGCGCGGCCCGCCGCTGCAACTCGGTCTCGGCGGTCAACAGATCGGCCAGCCCTTCCGCCTCGGCCAGATCGATACGGCCGTTGGCGAAGGCGCGACGGGTGAATTCGCCGGGCAATGCCTGGCGGAATCCGGGCAGTGCCGCCAGCGCGGCCAGAACGGCGGCGACCACCGCGCGGCCGCCGTGGAGATGAAGCTCCGCGCTGTCCTCGCCCGTCGCCGTGCGGGGACCGGGCAGCCACAGCACCATGGTATGATCGAGTTCGGTACCGTCGCGCGGATCGATCAGCCGCGCCAGCGCGGCGCGGCGCGGTGCCGGGAGCTTGCCGGCAAGCTCCCGCAAGCATTCCCCGGCGTGCGGTCCACTGATCCGGACAACCGCGATGCCGGCGGGCGGTTGACCGGAAGACAGGGCGAAGATCGTGTCGGACATGCCGGCGTCTCTAAACACCCACGCGCGCGCTGTCGAACGCCGCAATGTTCCACGTGGAACATTCGGAACACGCGCGATCAGTCGTCCTTCTTCTTGGAACCCGAAACCCCGGCCTTGAACCCGGCCATCGCCGCACCGGCGCCCTGCTCCACGAACTGCTGGAACAGTTTGAGCCCCATCTCGCCCATTGGCGCGATCTGCTTGGCGTAGCCCTGGAGCTGATCGAGATTCGACACGCCCTGCATCGCCTTGGCGATGGCATCGATATAAACGTCGTTCGCCTTGGAGACATCGGGCAACCCCAGAAAGCGGCGCGCTTCTTCCGGCGTGCAGTCGATCTCGACCTGAACTTTCATGGAACTCTCCCGATCAACGATGCTTCAGAGTGTCACCGGAGCTTGGCAAAGTCCACTCGCGGGGCCAAGCTCGGTATCGACCAACGCATGATATCCGCATGACAAACCAGTGAACAGGACGAACCACCATGGGTGAGATGACGAGAATTCCAGCTTATGACGGACAGGACGCGATCCCCGTCTATGTCGCCACGCCCGCGACCGGGGCGAAGGCCGCCATCGTCGTTATTCCGGAAATCTTCGGTATCAACGCCGGCATCCGCAAGAAGTGCGATGACTGGGCCGCGCTCGGCTATGTCGCACTGGCGCCGGACATCTTCTGGCGTTTCGCGCCCGGCGTCGAACTCGATCCCGATGTTCCGGAACAGCTGCAGGAAGCCTTCGGCTATTTCGGCCAGTACGATGCCGATCTGGGCGTGCAGGACATCGAAGCGGCGATCCGCTGGCTGCGCAAGGAGCGCGGCGTGGCCAAGGTGGGGCTGGTCGGGTTCTGCCTGGGTGGCCGCATGGCTTATATGGCCGCCGCGCGCACCGATATCGACGCTTCGGTCGGCTATTACGGCGTGATGATCGACCAGATGCTTGGCGAAGCCCATGCCATCGCCAATCCGCTGCTGCTGCACATCCCCACGGCGGATCACCTCGTCTCGCCCGAAGTGCAGGCAACGATCCACGCCGGGCTCGATCCACATCCCAAAGTGACGCTCTACGACTACGAGGGGCTCGATCACGGTTTTGCCGCCGAAATGGGCAACCGCCGCGACGAGGAGGGTGCGCAACTGGCCGATGGCCGCACCCGCGCGTTCTTGGCGGAACACCTCGCCTAACCGCACTTCGCACCGGTTGCGCTCCATCAATGCGAGCGCAACCGGAAAGGGCAAAACCGGATCGGCAACCAAAGGGGAGACGACGCCAATGCAACTGGGACTGGCCGCCTGGCACCGCTACATGCTGGACAGCGATCCGGCGCTGCTGGAAGAGTTGATCGCGCCCGACGCGGTATTCCACTCCCCTGTGGTCCACACGCCCCAGGAAGGGCGCGAGAAAGTGCTGATGTACCTGACGGCGGCGGCCGGCGTCTTCGGCAACGGCACCTTCGCCTATGTCCGCGAACTGGTGGACGGACCGGAAGCCTGTCTTGAATTCACCGCGGAGATCGACGGGATCAAGGTCAACGGCATCGACCTGATCCGCTTCGATCTTGAAGGCCGGATCATCGATTTCAAGGTCATGGTCCGCCCGCTCAAGGCGATCAACGCCGTGTGGCAGAAGATGGCCGAGCAGCTCGAGAACACGTGATACGAAAAAGGGGGCTGCGCCCGATGGCGAAGCCCCCTTCGTTTCCTGTCCGCGTTGCGAACCGTTTTACTGGTTCATCGTCGCGAAGAAGTCCTCGTTGGTCTTGGAATCCTTCATCTTGTCGAGGAGGAATTCCATCGCGTCGACCGTGCCCATCTGCATGAGGATGCGGCGCAGCACCCACATCTTGGTGAGCTGATCCTTCGCCACCAGCAGCTCTTCCTTGCGCGTGCCGGACTTGCCGACATCCAGCGCCGGGAAGATGCGCTTGTCCGCCACCTTGCGGTCGAGCACGATTTCCGAGTTGCCGGTGCCCTTGAATTCCTCGAAGATCACTTCGTCCATGCGGCTGCCGGTATCGATCAGCGCGGTGGCGATGATCGACAGCGAGCCGCCTTCCTCGATGTTGCGCGCGGCACCGAAGAAGCGCTTCGGCCGCTGCAGCGCGTTGGCGTCGACACCGCCGGTCAGCACCTTGCCCGAGCTGGGGACGACGGTGTTGTAGGCACGGCCAAGGCGCGTGATCGAATCCAGCAGGATCACCACGTCGCGCTTGTGCTCGACCAGGCGCTTGGCCTTCTCGATCACCATTTCGGCCACCTGGACGTGGCGGCTGGCGGGTTCGTCGAACGTCGAGGAAATGACCTCGCCGTTCACCGAACGCTGCATGTCGGTCACTTCCTCGGGCCGTTCGTCGACGAGCAGCACGATCAGGAAGACTTCCGGATGGTTGTCGGTGATGGCCTTGGCCATGTTCTGCAGCAGCACGGTCTTGCCGGTGCGCGGCGGCGCCACGATCAGCGCGCGCTGGCCCTTGCCCTGCGGGCTGACGAGATCGATCACGCGGGCCGACTTGTCCTTGACCGTGGGATCGAGCGTATCGAGCTTCAGGCGCTCGTTGGGATAGAGCGGCGTCAGGTTATCGAAGTTCACGCGGTGGCGGACTGCTTCGGGATCGTCGAAGTTGACCTTGATCAGCCGGGTGATCGCGAAATAGCGCTCGCCGTCCTTGGGTGCGCGGACTTCGCCTTCCACGGTATCGCCGGTGCGCAGGCCCCATTTGCGGACCTGGTTGGGCGAAACGTAGATGTCGTCGGGGCCGGCCAGGTAGTTCGCTTCGGGCGAACGGAGAAAGCCGAAGCCATCGGGCAGGACCTCGATCGTGCCGATGCCGAGGATTTCCTCGCCATCTTCCGCCATCTCCTTGAGGATGGCGAACATCAGGTCCTGGCGGCGCATGGTCGATGCGCCTTCGACGCCAAGCTCTTCGGCCATTTCGACCAGCTCGGCGGGGGTTTTCTTCTTGAGTTCCTTGAGATGCATATTCTTGGGTTCCGGATGGAATACTGGGAATGGCCGGCGGACCTGGGGGCTTGGAGAAAGCGGGTCCGGTCGCTTCCATGGTGGCGCGACCTCCGATGCCGGACGCACAGCGCGATATGCCTTGCCTCGCAGCAAGTCAATCAGGACCGCAGCGCATCGAGGCTTAGAACGGCTTGAGAATCACCAGAATGACGATCAGCGCGGCGGTCACGCCCGGCACTTCGTTGATCATCCGCAGGCGCCTGCCCGAAAGCCGGCGTTCGCCCGCCGCCAGCGCGCGGGCGTAGCCCGCCAGCCAGAAATGGTAAGCCGTCAGCGCCAGCACAAGGGCCAGCTTGGCGTGGAACCAGCCCTGCTGGAACGCGCCGGTCGTCATCGCCAGCGCCAGACCAAGCACCCACACGACGACAAGCGACGGCCACAGGATGATTTTCAGCAGCTTGCGCTCGCGATCGATCCACACCGCGTTCTCGGGCGATCCAGGCGCCGCTTCCTGATGATAGACGAAGTAGCGCGGCAGCATGAACAGCCCGGCCATCCAGAATATCACGAAGATGATGTGGCCGGCCTTGAGCCAGAGATAGATCATCGCGAACACCTGCACCATGCGATCAAGGATAGCGCGTCAGCACGCATCCCGGAACGGGAGAATTGATCGGGAAAGCCTTTTGCCGCCGCTTGTCGGTAATGCAAGCCTCGAAAACCGCACCGTTATCCGGCCGGGATCGGCATCCCGCGCTCAGGCGCGGTGCGGACCGAACAGGATCACCGCGGCACCGGCAAGGCACAGCACGGCGCCGCCCAGGTCCCAGCGATCCGGCCGCACGCCTTCGACGATCCACAGCCACAGCAAGGCGGACGTGATGTAGATCCCGCCATAGGCCGCATAGGCGCGCCCGGCGGCATCGCTGTCCACCAGCGTCAGCAACCACGCGAACAGGACCAGCGACGCGCAGCCGGGCACCAGCCACCACGCCGGCTTGCCCAGCCTGAGCCACGCCCAGAACGCGAAGCATCCCGTGATTTCGGTCAACGCCGCGCCCACAAAGACAAGCGGTGCCGGCATTGCCCGATGCTCCTTACTGTGCCCTATCGCGCCATCACCGCGATTGCCCCCGCCGCCAGCCGCGCACCACCGTTAGCAGGTGCTCGACATGTTCGATCGGCGTGAACTGGCCGATACCGTGGCCCAGGTTGAACACGTGCGGCCGGTCGGCGAACGCTTCGAGAATGCGGAACGTCTGCCGTTCCAGCTCGACCCCGCCCGCCAACAGCAGCAGCGGATCGAGATTGCCCTGCACCGGCAGGTTTGCCGGCAGGTTCTTCGCTGCCCACAGCGGATCGTTCGTTTCGTCGATACCGATGGCGTCCACTTTCGTGCCCTGCGCATAGGCCACGAGCTTTTCGCCGGCGCCCTTGGGAAAGCCGATCAGCGGCACGTGCCGGTAGCGTTTGCGGATCGCGGCGGCGATGCGGGCATTGGGTTCGATCACCCAGCGTTCGAACTGCGCCGGGGAAAGGCTGCCAGCCCAGCTGTCGAACAGCTGGAGCCCTTCTGCGCCCGCTTCGACCTGTCCGGCGAGATATTCCACGGTCACGTCCACAATCGCGTCTATGATCGCCTGGAAGGCCACAGGATCGCGATAGGCGTAGGCGCGTGTGTCGTGCTGGTCGCGGCTGCCCTCGCCCGCCACCATATACGTGGCGATCGTCCAGGGCGATCCGGCAAAGCCCAGCAGGGTCTTGTCGCCCGACAGCTGGCTGCGCACCCGGCGCACGGTATCGTAGATCGGGGTGAGGCGTTCGGGCACGGCCCGCAGCGCGGAAAGCTGGGCATCGATCAGGCGCGGCGACAGGCGTGGCCCCTCACCCGCCAGAAACTCCAGGTTCTGCCCCATGGCGTAGGGCACGATCAGGATGTCCGAGAACAGGATCGCGCCATCGAAACCGAAGCGCCGGATCGGCTGGAGCGTGATTTCCGCCGCCGCCTCGGCATCGTACACCAGCTCGAGGAATCCCCCCTTGGCAGCCCGCAAGGCCCGGTATTCGGGCAGATAGCGGCCGGCCTGGCGCATCAGCCAGACCGGGCGGGAATCAAGGTTTTCACCGGAGAGCGAGCGGAGCAGCGGGCCGGGCATCGGTTCGGTCCAATCCTAAAAAATAGATTCTTTTAAAAAGGATGATGGAATCTGTTGTGCTGTGGATAGCGGGGATGAGCGCGCTCTGCCCGATTTGTGCCGGGGCCTCCACAAAAAAGCGTGGCCCGACTCTGCGCGCTCGGTGGTCAAGGCGAAGTTATCCCCGCAGTCCCCCGCCTGTGGGGAAGGCTTTCCACCTGTCGGCAAACCGCTTGTGGATCGGCCAGTTGCGGGGGTGAAATGGCAGGCCGAACTTGTCGTCGCATTCCTCCCGTGGTTTATCCTAGCGCTGTCCACAGCCTCATCCCGGGGCGCTGGAAAAGACGGGGAAACGGGCCACGATGACGCGGCTGCATCTGCACCTCCTGTCGGATTCCACCGGCGAAACGCTCGAGATGATCGCCAAGGCGGCGCTCGCGCAGTTCGACGATGCCGATATCGTCCGCCACTTCTGGCCGATGGTCCGCTCGCAGCAGCATCTCGACCGCATCATGGGGGAAATCGCCGCCAATCCGGGGCTTGTCCTGTTCACGCTGGTCAACGCGGAAACGCGCGAGCGGCTGGAGCAGCGCTGCGCCGCGCTCGGTCTGCCCAGCGTAGCCGCGCTCGATGCGGTGACCGACGCGCTGGAGGAGCAGCTTGGCCAGGAAGCGAAGGCACGGCCCGGTCGTCAGCATATGATGGACGAAGCCTATTTTGCCCGGGTCGATGCCATTCAGTTCACGATCGCGCATGATGACGGGGTGGGCTGGGAAAACTGGGAACAGGCCGACATCCTTCTGGCCGGCGTTTCGCGCTCGTCCAAGACGCCGACGTCAATTTACCTCGCCAATCGGGGATACAAGGTGGCGAACATTCCGATTGTCGTGGAAAGTCCGCCCCCTTCTTCGCTGTTCAATCTGCGCCGGCCGCTGGTGGTGGGGCTGACGACATCGCCCGAACGGCTGATCCAGGTGCGGCGCAACCGGCTGCTTTCGCTCAACCAGTCGCCCGAAACGGCCTATGTGAACAGCGATCAGGTCGCGCGTGAAGTCCAGTACGCCCGGCGGATGTTCGCGGACAACGGCTGGCCGGTGATTGACGTTTCGCGCCGCTCGATCGAGGAGACGGCGGCGGCGGTGATCAACCTCTACAACGAACGCCAGGCCGCCGGCGGTTCGGAAACGCCCGGATCCAAGCCGATCTGACCGGGAATTGCACGCGGATCCCGCCGATCCGCACGGGAGAAGCCTGCCATGATAGTCCTCGCCTCGCAAAGCGCCTCGCGCAAGGCCATGCTCGATGCCGCCGGTATCGCTTACGAGGCGCGATCGTCCGATGTCGACGAAGGCGCGATCAAGCGCGAGCTGATCGGGGTGCCGGGCGGCGATGTCGCGACGATCCTGGCCGAAGCCAAGGCCCTGCCCGTTTCCGTCGGCGTACCCGGCAAGCTCGTGCTCGGCGGCGATTCGCTGGTCGAAGTGGGTGGTCGGCAGTTCGACAAGCCGGTGAGCCGCGAGCAGGCGGCCGAACACCTGCGGTTCTTTTCCGGCCAGCGGATGAACCTGCACAGCGCCGCCGTGCTGGTGCGCGACGGGATGACGGTGTGGCGTCACTGCGAGACCGCCCGGCTTGACGTTCGACAGCTTTCGGACAGCTTTATCGACAGCTATCTCAACAGGGAATGGCCCGCCGTTTCGGGCTGTGTCGGCGTGTTCCGGATCGAGGCGCTGGGCGTGCAGCTGTTCGAACGGATCGAAGGAAGCCACTTCACCGTGCTGGGAATGCCGCTATTGGCCGTTCTGGCTGCGTTGCGCGCGCAGGGAGAGCTGGAAGCCTGAGAAAGGGCCGTAACGTGGCGATCAGACCCTATGCAGAGGTAATTGGCGATCCCATAACGCAATCGAAGTCGCCCGTTATTCACAATTTCTGGCTGAAGCAGCTGAAAATCGACGCTGTGTATAACGCCTGTCACGTAACGGAGGGCGATTTGGCGGCCTATTTGGCCGATCGCCGTAACGACGAGGCCTGGTGTGGCTGTAACGTTACGATGCCGCACAAGCAAACGGTGATTCCGTTACTCGATCGGCTCGATTCCGGGGCCGAAAGGATCGGCGCGGTCAACACGATCGTGCGTGAACGTAACGGGATTCTGGTTGGCCGTAACACCGATGCACCCGGATTCCTCGAACCGTTACGCCCGTTACTCGACAAAACGCACCTTTTCCGGATGGCGCGCGTGCTGGGCACCGGCGGAGCGGCGCGCGCGATCGTTACGGCATTGGCGGACGAACACATGGTAATCGTGCTGGCCGGCAGAAATCCGGCAAAAGCGCGGGCGTTACTCGATGAACTGGACCCCGGCGGCGACCACCACGCGGTCGATATCGCGCACTTCGAATCTGTAACGGATTTTGCCTTCGACGACCGTGCCGGGTGCCTCGATCTGGTGGTCAACGCCTCTTCGCTGGGGATGAGCGGCCAACCACCCCTGCTTTTCGACATGAGCCACGCGCCGCCGGGCAGCGTGTTCTACGATATCGTTACGTCACCGCTCGAAACGGACTTCCTCAAGGCAGCAAAGGCCGCCGGGTTCCGCACGGTGGACGGCCTGTCGATGCTGATCGGGCAGGCGGACCATGCCTTCGCCCATTTTTTCGGCACGCGGCCGCCGCGTGATGGCGATGCTCTGTTGCGCCAGGAGATTGCAGGATGAGCCGGCCTTTCATTCTCGGCCTGACCGGCTCGATCGGGATGGGCAAGTCCGCCGTGGCGCTGATGTTGCGCGAACTGGGCGTGCCGGTGTTCGATGCGGACGCGGCGGTTCATGCGCTGCAAGGGCCGGGCGGTGCGCTCGTCCCGGCGATCGAGGCGGCCTTCCCCGGGACCACCGGTCCCGAGGGGGTGTTGCGGCAGGAACTGGGCGCGCGTGTGTTCGGCAATCCCGGGGCGCTCGCCCGGCTGGAAGCGATCGTCCACCCCGCCGTGGGCCGGATGCGCGAAGCGTTCCTGATCGAACATGCCGGGCAGCCGATCGTGGTGTTCGACATTCCGCTGCTGTTCGAAAAGGAGCATGGTGCCGGGCTCGACGCGGTGATGGTCGTGTCGGCTCCCGCCGCGGCGCAACGCGCGCGCGTGCTGGCGCGACCGGGCATGACGCCAGACAAGTTCGCCCATATTCTCGACCTGCAAGTACCGGATGCGGAAAAGCGCGCCCGCGCTGATTTCATCGTCGATACCGGCGTGACGCTGGAGGAAACGCGCGCGCAGGTTGCCGCGCTGATCGAGCGCATCCGTAGCGGCGCGTGGCAAAAAAACCCGCGTTGAAGCCTTGCCAGTGCCCGGCGACGGGTCAATATACCTAGTGATGCGTGAGATCGTCTTCGACACGGAAACGACCGGTCTCGATCCCCGGAGCGGTGATCGGCTGGTGGAGATCGGCTGCATCGAAATGGTCAACCGGGTGCCTACCGGGGCCGTGTTTCATGCCTATTTCAATCCCGAGCGCGGCATGCCGGCCGAGGCGGAAGCCGTCCACGGCCTGTCCGAGGCGTTCCTGTCCGACAAGCCCAAGTTCGGGGAACGGGCGGAGGAACTGATCGCCTTCCTGGGCGACAGTCCTCTGGTGGCGCACAACGCCGGTTTCGATTTCGGCTTCCTCAATCACGAACTGGCGGCCTGCGGGCTGGAAGCGGTGGACCGCGATCGCATGGTCGATACGGTCGCCATCGCCCGGCGCAAGCATCCCGGCGCCAAGCTTTCACTGGATGCGCTGTGCACGCGCTATGGCATCGACCGGAGCCATCGCACCAAGCACGGCGCCTTGCTGGACGCGGAACTGCTGGCGCAGCTCTACGTCGAACTCATGGGTGGGCGGCAGATCGGCCTGGAACTGGCCGCAGAGGCGGCCGCTTCCGTGCAGACGGAAGAACTGGCCATCGCCGCTGTAACCCGCGTCTTCCGCACGCCCCGGCCCCATGCCGCGAGCGAGGCGGAACTGGCCCGCCATGCCGAATTCATGGCGGGTTTTAGCGATCCCCTCTGGTCGCGCTAGCGGCCGGCGCGGGATCGCCTCAAGCGAGGAGAAGGTTTTTATGGATATTCGCGTTTCGGGCCATCAGGTCGAGACCGGCGCCGCGCTCCAGGCTCATGCCGAGGAGCGGCTGACGGGCGTCGTCGGCAAGTACTTTTCCCGCGCGCTTTCCTCGCAAGTCACGCTTGGCAAGGGGCCGCACGGTGGTTTCCGATGCGATATCGTGACGCATGTGACGCAGGGACTGATCCTGAAGGGCAGCGCGATCGCCCAGGATGCCCACGCGGCGGTCGATCAGTCGGCCGAAAAGATCGACAAGCAGCTGCGCCGCTACAAGCGGCGGATCAACGCCCGGCAGGACCAGGCCGACCACGCCCGTCGCGCGGAAGAAGCGGCCTACACCGTGTTCGTGGTCGAAGAGACCGAGGAAGAGCCAGAAGTCGCCGATGCGCCGCTGGTGATTGCCGAAACGCGCGTTGACGTGCCCACCGCAACCGTTTCCGACGCGGTGATGATGCTCGATCTGCGCAATACCAACGCGCTGCTGTTCAAGAACGCGGGCACCGGCGTTCACAACATGGTCTATCGCCGTGGCGATGGGTCGATCGGCTGGGTCGAACCCGCCAAGTAGAGGCTATCGGTCATGGCTTCCCGCCATTTTAGGCGGGAAGCCATGATTCGGCACTTGCATGCCGGGGCTTTCCGGCGCATGGCCCGCCCGATTGATCGTGCCCCTGAGGCATGCTGACGGCATTTCCAGTCCATGACGGCTCTTTTTACCATTGATCCCTTGGCGGTCCGTATTGTCCGCGCCGAAACCAAGCAGCAGATTCTGAGCGAACTCGCCGATTGCTTCGCCACGGTCTATGCGCTGGATCGTGCCTCCGTGCTCGAACGGGTGGAAGAGCGCGAACGGCTGGGCAGCACCGGCTTCGGCCGTGGCGTTGCCATTCCGCATGCCCGGCTGGACAATTTGCCGCGACCCGTGGCCACGTTCTTCCGCCTGGAAAATCCGGTCGAATTCGAAGCGGCCGACGGCATGCCGGTGGATTGCGTGTTCGGCCTGCTTTCGCCCGAACAGGCCGGGGCCACGCATTTGCAGGCGCTGGCGGCGATCTCGCGGCTGATGCGGGACGAGCGGATGCACGAACGCTTGCTCGCCGCGCCCGATGCCGACGCGATCTACGCCCTGCTCGTCAACGTCATCGACCGCGATGCCGCCTGAAGATGGCGCGGCCGGCGCGGCCAGCGAAGGCGCCCGGCTGCACTGGCGCGCGCTGGAAGGTCTCTATACTTCGGCGCCGGTCAACCACCTGTTCTCGTCGCGCCTGGAAATCATGGGCGAAGGGCGCTCGCGTATCGTTTTCGATGTCGACCCGAGCTGCTTTCACGCAGCGGGCGCGGCGCATGGCACGATCTATTTCAAGATGCTGGATGATGCCGCGTTCTATGCCGCGAATACGCTGGTGACGGATCGCTTCCTGCTGACGACCTCGTTCAACCTGTTCTTCAGCCGGCCCATCCACGGCGGCCGGGTCATCGCCGAAGGGCGCTGGGTTTCCGGCCGGCGCCGCGTGCTGGTGGCGGAATCGCGGCTGGTGGACGAGGAAGGCGAGGAAGTGGGCCGGGGCACCGGCACGTTCCAGCGCTCGCGCATCGCGCTGGGCAGCCTGGAAGGCTACAACGCCGGCTTGCGCGGCACGGCCGCCTGAGCAGATCGGCCGCCGGGCTCATGGCAACGCGCCTTCCCGCCCATCTCGAAGTCAGCGGACTGATCCGCCGCGCGCAGGCGCAGGGCGGCTTCGCGATGGTGCTGCACAAGGGCGAGCCGGACTCCGGCACCATCCTGATTGTTATGGTGGATAATCAGGGACTTGGAGCGCTCTATGAGCGGATGCCGCAGCGCGACGGCACGCGGGATTGGGCTAAGTCAAAGGTTCAAGATACTGATAATAAACAGGAATTTGAGGATTACCTGGCCCGCCGCCAGCGCCAGGACCCGGACGTGTGGATTATCGAACTGACTGTCGCAGACGGGGAACGCCTGATCCGGGGATGACCTGTGCGGGGTTGACTCTGCCGCTTCGCCAAATAAAGGCACCCTACCGCAATGCGAAGGCGGCGTGGTTCTGCGGGAGGCAGGACGCGCTAGCACGCAGACGGGGGGCAACCGTCATGGCTCTCCGGATCAGGCCCGCGAGATGAAAGTCTCGGATGGGGCTTGCTTCCGCCATGCCCGGGTGCTCACCGCCGAATGACGATGATGGATGAGTAAGCAGTTAAAGTTTGCCAGCGCGATCAGCATCTGCCTGACACTGGCAACAACGATCTTTACCGCCGCCGGTTCCCGCGCGGCCGTGCAGGACCCCCAGGTTCCTGTGATCGAGGCCCAAGGCGCCTCTCCCGTGATTTTCCCTAGCCGGTCCGCCGCGTCTGTCCAGCAGACTGCTGCGCAACAGGCCGCCGCGCATTCCGCGTCGAGCATCGCTGATGCCCCGGAATCGGACGCCGCGGAATCGCTGGCCGAGCTGGTCGATGAAACCGCCGTCCCCACCGAGCTGTCGAGCGAGCTGAACTGCCTTGCCGGCGCGATCTATTTCGAAGCCAAGAGCGAAACGTTGGACGGTCAGCTTGCCGTGGGTCGTGTGGTGGTTCAGCGTTCGAAGTCGGGCCGGTTCCCGGCGAGCTATTGTGGTGTGGTCTACCAGCCCTCGCAGTTCTCGTTCGTGCGCGGACACGCCATGCCGCCGATCAACAAGGGCAGCCGCGACTGGGCGGAAGCCGTCAAGATCGCGCAGATCGCCGACAAGGGCGCGTGGAAGAGCCCGGCCGAAGGCGCGATGTATTTCCATGCCGCGCGCGTTTCGCCGCGCTGGGGCAAGGTTCGCCTCGCCCGCGTGGACAATCATATCTTCTACCGCTGACGCGCCAGCGGCTTCCGGGCCGCGCGGAATAGCGAAAGGGCCGCCCGTGGGATGCCACGGGCGGCCCTTTCCGCATCGGGTTCAGCTTTTCCGCGAAAGGCTCATGGCGCTGACGGAAATCGTGCCCAGCGGGCCTGCCGGATCGTGCAGCGCGCACTGGCCCACGGCGATTCCTTGGTGCGAGAGGTGCCCGGTCAGTTCATAGCCCAGCCATTCGCCCACCGGCAGGCGGTGCAGATGCACGGTGAAGTCGGTATTGACGAAATCGATGCCGTGTTCGCTGCTATGCGCCAGCGGGCTGGCGAAGTCCGCCGTCAGCGCGACATGGCCGAACGGGGTGAGCGGATGGCCGGCGACGATCTCGACTCCGGCCCGCAACCACGCCTGGCGTGCGGGCGGCGGCCCCATCGTGCCGAGCACGGTGGGATTGCCCTGCTCCGGGGTACCGCGCTCCTGGTCGATCCCGTTGCTTTCGCGCCGGAAGCGGGGGTGCGTGGCCGCGGGGACGGGGCGCACCTCCCAGTTGCCGAAACGGCGCAGCGGCTCCAACCCTTCCGGCGGTGGCGCGGGCCACGGCGGGCTTTGCCAGACGGGATTGTCCGGCTGCCGCGATAGCCGGGCGAGCTGGCAGGTGGCGCGGGCGCAAAGCTTGCCTTCGGCGGAAAGGCTGGCTTCCACCAGCTTCAGCCGGCCGCCGTCGTGCAGCACGCGCAAGTCCACGCCGAGCGGCCGCGCCGGGGCCATGCGCAGCATGTCGACGCCGAAGCGCACGGGGATCAGCCCCGGCTCCATGACGTCGCGTTCGATGACGAAGCCCAGCAGCGATGCCATCGCGGCGCCGCTCAGCGTGCCCGGTTGCCAGTATCCCCGACCGAGCCTGGTCGGCACGAACAGATCGCCATCGGTTTCGAAAACGCTATCCGGCACGGCTTTCGTGCTCTCCCCCTCCATTGAAGGGGTTTAATTGCACGATTAAATGGCGAAGGGAAGACGCCCCCTCCCTTCGCGCGCCTGGCTGGGAGGGATCAGTGGCGGAAGTGGCGCATTCCGGTGAAGATCATGGCGAGGCCGGCTTCGTCGGCCGCCTTGATCACGTCCTCGTCGCGGATCGATCCGCCCGGCTGGATCACCGCCGTGGCGCCGGCTTCTACCGCCGCCAGCAAGCCATCGGCAAAGGGGAAGAACGCGTCGGACGCGACCGCGGAGCCGACCGTGCGCGGCTCGTCCCAGCCGTGCGTTTCGGCGGCTTCCCGGGCCTTGGCGGCGGCAATGCGCGAGGAATCGCGCCGGTTCATCTGGCCCGCGCCGATACCGGCGGTCACGCCCTTGCTGGCATAGACGATCGCGTTCGACTTGACGTGCTTCGCCACGGTCCACGCGAACAGGCAGTCCTTCAGTTCCTGTTCGGTCGGCTGGCGCTTGGTCACCACCTTCAGCGCGTCGTCGCCCAGCTCGCCGTTGTCGCGATCCTGCACCAGCAGGCCGCCGGCGATCGGCACCAGCGTCAGGCCGGGGCGATGCGCGGCGGGAAGGTCGTTCACCAGCAGCAGGCGCAGGTTCTTCTTGCGCGCGAAGGCCTCCTTCGCGGCCTCGTCAGCCCCGGGGGCCACGACCACTTCGGTGAAGATCTCGCAGATCGCGTTAGCGGTAGGGCCATCGAGCGGCTGGTTGACCGCGACGATGCCGCCGAACGCCGATACGGAATCGCAGGCGAGCGCCTGGTGCCAGGCTTCCAGCAGCGTGTCGGCGGTGGCGACGCCGCAGGGGTTGGCGTGCTTGACGATCACCACGGTTGGCTTGTCCGCCGCGAATTCGGCCACCAGTTCCAGCGCGGCGTTGGCATCGTTGTAATTGTTGTAGGACAGTTCCTTGCCCTGCACCTGCTGCGCCTGGGGCAGGCCGGTGGTGGCGGGCCGGTTCGGCACGTAGAGCGCCGCGTTCTGGTGCGGGTTCTCGCCATAGCGCAGCGTCGTGACCAGCTTGCTCGAAAGATTGAGCGTGTCGGGAAAGCGCTGCCCCTGGTCGGCGAAGGCGAACCAGCTCGAGATCGCGGCGTCATAGGCGGCGGTCGCGGCGAAGGCCTTAGCCGCCATCGCCCGGCGGAACGCCAGCGTGGTGGCCCCGCCGGACTGTTCCAGTTCGCCCAGCAGCGTGGCGTAATCGGCCGGATCGGTCACGATGGTGACGAAGGCGTGATTCTTCGCCGCCGAACGGACCATCGAAGGGCCGCCGATGTCGATGTTCTCGATCACTTCGTCGCGGTCGGCGCCCTTGGCCACGGTCGCTTCGAATGGATAGAGATTGACCACGACAAGGTCGATCGCGCCGATGGCGTGCGCTTCCATCGCGGCGGCGTGTTCGGGGTTGTCGCGCACCGCCAGCAGGCCGCCGTGGACCATCGGGTGCAGCGTCTTGACGCGCCCATCCATCATTTCGGGAAAGCCGGTCAGGTCCGACACGTCGCGCACGGTCAGCCCGGCGTCGCGCAGCGCCTTGGCGGTGCCGCCGGTGGAGACCAGTTCCACGCCGCGTGCCGCCAGCGCCTTGCCCAGATCCGCCAAACCGGATTTGTCGGACACCGAAAGCAGCGCCCGCTTGATCGTCACCTCACTCACAGGAATTTCCTATCTCATCTTCTTGAGCAGCCAGGAGAATGTCTCTCCGCTGCGGGGAATCTTGGCCTGGATGACAAGCTGGCGCGTGCCGATGGGGCGCCCCTGCCCGTCTGCCCACAGGCTTTCCTCGACCGACACGGGATCGCGGCCGGAGCGGAACTGCCAAAGGCTGCCGTCGGGCAGGGCCAGAGTCACCCCCAGACCGTCCTCGCCGGCGGCCAGCTCGATATTCGGCCCGAGATGGAAGCGCAAGGCGACACCGATGGTGCCACGCTTGCCCTTGCGGCCCGCGGGCACCAGCAGGTCTTCACCGCGCAGTTCGGTGCCGTCGTCGCGCAGGATCAGGATGCGCTGGTGCGACAGGCCATAGCGCGTGACATAGCCATTGTGGCTCGCCTCGATCCGGGTTGCGCCGCCACCCTTGTCGCCGCGCAAGGTGCGTCGGTCGATCTCGACCTCGGACACGCCCGAGCCGAGCTTGCCGTTGATGAGTACGGCGGTAGAGTTGAAATCGTCGATCGTCAGCGTGGAATGCGCCGCCGTGGCGCGCAGCCCCTGCGCCAGCCGCAGCGGGATGAGGCCGCCGGCAAAGGCTGCGCCGCCGCAGTTGACGATGATCCGTTCCGCGCCATGGCTCAGTTCGAACGCCAGCGTGGAGGCGCAGCCATCGCGGGTGTGGCGGGCCACGGGCGGGGGCGCCGCATCGACCTGAAGCACGGTCTTGCCGGCATTCACCCGCTGATAGCCCCACTGGCGGGCATCGCGCAGCGGCCGGGTACGGACGCCGCTGGCCTTGACCAGCGCCTCGATCCGCGCGGCCGGGACGGCGCCGGCCCCCTGCCAGCTCCCCAGCCCGCCATCGCCATGCAGCAGCGACAGCAGCGGCGGAACCAGCAGGTTGAGGATGGTATCGATCTGCGGCGGCGCATCACTGCGGACGGCGGCGTAGCAGGCCTTCAGCCGCACCAGCAGCTCGATCACCTCGATCTGGCCGAGCGGGCTGCGGGAAAGCACGCCGCCATCGTCGCCGATCAGATCGCCCACCGCGCGCATCAGGCCGGCTTCGCCGAACAGCCGGCGGGGATGGCCATCGGCCAGCAGCAGCCCGGCGGCGGTGATCGCGGTCCAGCCGGCGGTTTCGGCCAGCTTGTCGCCCGCCTTGCCGACGTTGCGGTCCAGCCAGCGCGCGGTTTCCTCGATCACCAGCAACATGCGCCCACGCGCCTTCTTGTCCGGGCCGGACAGCAGCAGCGGCGCGTGGATCAGCCAGGACAGCAGGCGGTGGCCGACGTTGCCCACGTCCCACGCCGGGGTGGCGTTGGGCTTGGGGTTGGCCGCCATCCAGATCTGCAGCACCCGTTCGGCAACCTGGGTGCATTGCTGGCGCGGCGCGCAGGCTTCAAGGTCAGACAGCCAGCCAAAGCCATGGATCAGCCGCTCGAACGGGGGCGACAGGCGCGGGCCGCTGAACTCGACATCCGCGATCGGCGCTTTCATCCCGTGGAGCAGGAAATGGCCGGCGCGCAACGCGGTGCCGGCGGCCGTGTCACCGGGCAGTGGATTGGCGACCGTTGCCGTCAGGCGAGGCCGCGCCCGCTTGCGGAACGGGTTGAGCGCGCCCGCCGGCAGCCCCATGCGATAGGCGAAGCGCACGAAGCGATCGCCCGCGCCCACTGCGGGAGGGGAGAAATCGGCGAGCGCCAGCGCGCGGCCGGGCTCGATCGTTTCGGGCGTGGGCGTCAGTTCGAGCTCGGCTTCGGCCAATGTCGCGCGCTCCGGCCCTGGCGCTTCCGTCAAAGGCGTTCCGATGGATGGCCCCGGAGAGGGGGTAGCGGCTGGCGTGGGTTCGGCCGGTGTTGTTCCGGGCATGGACAGCAGCGGTTCCTCTCCCGGACCCAGCGGAATGGCCGGGCCTTCGCCGTGGCGAGCACCGGGATGGAAGGAACCACGCTTGATCCGTCCGTTGCCTTCCGTTGCCGGCACAGCCTCACCCCGTCCAACGCGCGAACCGGCCTCATTGTTTCCGGCGGCGCCAAAGGCGCGGGCGAAGGAAAGGCCGTTTTCGTTCACGGCGTCAGCCCGCCCCTTTCAGCGCGGCGATATTGGCCGCATAATGGCTTGGCCCGCCCCGGAAGCTGGCGGTTCCGGCCACCAGCACGTCCGCGCCGGCACCGGTGCACAGCCTGGCGGTTTCGAGATCGACCCCGCCATCCACTTCGAGGTGAATCGGCCGGCCGGTCTTATCGATCATCTTGCGGACCGCCTCGATCTTGCGAAGCTGGCTGGAAATGAAACTTTGCCCGCCAAACCCGGGGTTGACGCTCATGATCAGCACCAGATCGATCTCGTCGATCAGGTAATCGAGCATCTTGGCCGGCGTGGCGGGGTTCAGCGAGATGCCGGCCTTCTTGCCCAGCGCCCGGATCGCCTGAACCGTGCGGTGGACGTGCGGGCCGGCTTCGGGATGGACGGTGATGATGTCGGCGCCGGCGTCGGCAAAGGCCTGCAGGTAGCCATCGACGGGCGAGATCATCAGGTGAACGTCGAACGGTTTCGCCGTGTGCGGGCGCAGCGCCTTCACCACGCCGGGGCCGATGGTGATATTGGGCACGAAATGGCCGTCCATCACATCGACATGAATCCAGTCCGCGCCGGCGGCATCGATAGCGCGAACTTCCTCGCCCAGACGGGCGAAGTCCGCGGAAAGGATCGAGGGCGAAATCAGCGGAACAGCCATGGACGGGAACGATCTTCGCTGCCTGCGGTCTTGCGAACCTGTTTCGGGATACCGTGAACTGTGGATGGCGGGTCGGAAAAGCCTGGTCCGGCGGGACCGGGCGATTTCCTCGCGCCGCATTCGGGCTTACCGGTGGCGAATCGCCCGAACAAGCGTGAATCCGCCGTTTTCCACACGGATTAGGCATGGTCGCACACTTTGCCGGCTCCCGCCCGGATTAAGCGCGCGTTCACGGCCCGAATTGGATATGGCGGGGGCGCGAAACCCGCATTACAGGGACATCGCGATAAAGGTCAGGTGGTTTCGGTGGTCGGCCGGCAAGGGCGGTCACGGGAAGCGATGCTGACGGGAACAGCAACTGGGATTGAAGCGATATGACCTTGCCGAGACGTATCCGCGCCGCGGCCGCAGCCGTCCTTGCGCTTGCCGGATCGGGCCTTTTCGCCAGTTCCGCGCAGGCGGCCCCGAATTGTGCCGGCCCGGCGAGCGACACCTGGATCAACATCGTGGTGGATGGCGTGCGCAACGGCAACGGCCTGATCGCGGTGACGCTGTACGAAGACGATTCCCGCAAGTTCCTCGTCAAGCACGGATCGCTCTATGTCGGGCGGGTCGATGCCGCCGCGCCCGAAACGCGCATGTGCCTGTTTGTGCCCCGCCCCGGCGTCTATGCCATCGCGGTCTATCACGACGAGGATGCGTCGGGGAAGATCAACCGCAGCGGCGTGCTCGGCATCCCGACCGAAGGCTTCGGTTTTTCCAACAATCCGCCGACCATCGCCAGCCTGCCCGCGTTCCGTTCGGTGCGGATCAGCATTCCGCGCAGCAACCTGTCCACGCGGATTCACCTGAAATACCCCTGACGGCCGGCCGGGGGCGTCAGCCCCGCTCCCTGGCCCTCGCGCCGGGGCGGCTTCAGCCCGGCACGCCGTTGAACATCGGCGCGAGATGCCACGGCGCCAGCTCCTCGGCCAGCGTGTGCGCGCGGGGATCGTCGACGTCCATCCACCAGGCATCGTCGATGTCCATCGTCGCCGCGCGGCCGCGATCGGCCAGCACCTGCATCCCGTCCGAAAGGCTTCCCGCCTTGCCGGCCGTGATCGCCTCGCGGATCGCCGTGGCCAGCTCCGGCGTAGCCAGGAACGCGCCGCAATCGACCGCGTCGTAAGGTTCGATGGTCTTGCCGATGGCGGTGATGAAGCCGCGTTCGTCCAGCCGCACCCAGGTGGCGTCGTCGGGATCGACCAGCGGATTGTCGAGCCGGCGGTCGATCGCCAGGGTCACGCCCCGGTCGGGCGCGTCCTGCGCCAGCAGGCTGGCCAGGATCTCGGCCTCGAACATGTGGTCGGCCATCATCAGCAGGTAGTTGCCTTCGCACCGCGTGGCGCCGGCCATCACCGAATGGCCGTTGGGCGTTGACCAGTCCGCCAGGCGCACGGGCACGATTTCCACCGCCAGCCGCTGCGAAAGGTCGGCCAGAAACGCCTCGACCATCTCGGCGCGGTGGCCGGTAACCACCACCACGCGGGTAACCCCCGCGATCATCGCCTGGCGCACGCCGATCTCGATCAGCGGCACGCCGGCGATCGGCGTCAGCGGCTTGGAAGGGGAAAGGTCGGCAAGTCGGCTGCCATAGCCGGCGGCGATGATGAGCGCGTCCATGATCTTCGGGATTCCTGCCGGGCTGAAAAAGCAGCGGGCCGGCCGAACGCCCAAACGTCCGGCCGGCCCGCCCTGTCCTGTCGCGTCGGTCCGCTTACTCGGCGGCAAGCGCCTGGTCGGAAACGTATTCCTCGACCATCTGCGCGGCGACGTCGTCGTTGAACTGCTGCGGCGGGTGCTTGCAGAAATAGGCCGACGGGCCGATCAGCGCACCGCCCTCGCCACGCTCCAGCGCGACCTTGCAGCAACGGATCGCGTCCATCACGCAAGCGGCCGAGTTCGGGCTGTCTTCCACCGAAAGGCGGAGTTCCAGGTTCATCGGCACGTTGCCCCACTGCGCGCCTTCCAGGCGCAGGAAGCACAGCTTGTTGTCCTTCTGCCAGGGAACATAGTCCGACGGGCCGACGTGGATGTTCTCGTCCTCAAGGCGCTGGGCCAGCATGGCCTGCACCGCCTCGGTCTTCGATTCCTTCTTGCTGCCCAGACGCTGGCGGTCGAGCATGTTCATGAAATCGGTGTTGCCGCCGGTGTTGAGCTGGTAGGTGCGCTCCACGGTCACGCCGCGCGCGCCGAACAGGCTGGACAGCACGCGGTGGACGATCGTGGCGCCGACCTGCGCCTTGATGTCGTCACCCACGATCGGGATGCGCTTGGCGCGGAACTTGGCTTCCCATTCGGGACGGCTGGCGATGAACACCGGCATGCAGTTGACCACCGCGACGCCGGCTTCGAGCGCGCATTCCATGTAGAATTCGGTGGCTTCCTGCGAACCGACCGGCAGGAAGTTCAGGAGAACCTCGGCGCCCGTTTCCTTGAGCGCGGCCACGATCGATTCCTTGGTGGCTTCGGGCGCGTCGGCCACGATGAAGCCCTTGTCGCCCATTCCGGTCATGTGATCGGCAACGCCATCGAGCTTCTTGCCCATGATGACCTTGGCGCCGGTGGCCGGAACGTCGGGGAAGAACACGGCGGTGCAGTTCGGACCGGCGAAGATGGCTTCGCTGATGTCCTTGCCTACCTTGCGCGCATCGACATCAATGCCGAGCACGAAATCAACGTCACCCGCGCCATAGCCACCGATCCGGTCATGGATGAGGCCCTGCGACGAGTTGTTGTTGCGGTAGTGATAGACCCCCTGGACCAGCGAGCTGGCGCAGTTGCCCACGCCGATCACGGCGACCTTGATTGGCTTCATGAATCTCGATCCCTTCACACAGGCGCCATACGGCGGCTGTAACTAATTTGCCTCATTTCCATTTCGCGCGGCAAATGCAAGCACATTTCCCTGATGTCATGCTTGCGTAGGCCGCAGGGCAAGGATGACAGCGACCAGCCATCCCCCGGCAGCAACCGCAAACAGGGCAAGCACCAGCGGAGCAAGCCCGAACGCAATGAGCAATGCGAAAGCCAGTGCGAAGAAATCCCGGCTAGTAAGGTAAGTGAGCCCCTGCATCAAGCGCGATGGCTCACCGTTCGCACCTTGCCGACGGTAATGGTCCTTCACCACGTCAAAACTGAACGGCGCCTGACTGCGCGCGGCGGCCCGGCCGATCATCACCAGTCCGCTGGCCAGCAGGACAAGGCCGGCATAGCCGAACGTCGCATAGACCACTTCGCCGCGCATCTGCAGGTTGATGGCCACGCCCAGCAGGAAAGCCAGATTCGTCGCGGCATCGACCAGGCTGTCCATCTTCGCGCCCGCCGGCGAGCTGCGAAACGTGGCGCGCGAGATTTCCCCGTCAACCCCGTCGAAGATCGATGCGGCCTGGAACAGGATAGCCCCTACCACCAGGCCGGCCGCTCCCCAGAACAGCAGGCTGGCGAACATCGCGGCGGCGATCAGCCCGGTGCCGATAGTCGCGTGAACCGGGCGGATTCCCGGAAAATGCAGCAACAGCGCGGAAATCGCCTGCGAGATCGGCCGGTTGAGGTGGCGCGAGACGATTCCGTCGGTCGGCTTGGCCGTGGAGCGCACGACGGCGCGGGCGGCGGCGCCCAGCCGGCGCGGCGATTCCGCACCCTGGGCGGTCATCCGCCCGGCGACCTGGTTGGCTTCCTCCTGCGGCACGACCTGAACCAGATCGGCCTGCGTGATGCCGCCGGGTTCGGCAATCGCGCGCAGGATCGCATCGGCGGTCGGCTGCCGATCGCCGGGAATCATCGCCACCCGGTCAAACCCGCCTTCGACCGCAAGGGCCGATCCGTTACCGAAATGCACGTCCATGCCATCGGCGAGGCGGTCGATCTCGGCGCGCGTTGCCGCCGAAGGTTCCCATCCCGCGCCGGCGGTGACCCAGCATACCGAAAGGCCCGCGCGCCGCGCCTCGCGCACCGAACGCGCGGCGGCGGGAACGCCCGCGACCAGCCGCTCGGCATCGCGTCCCGATGCGAAAACGATGACTCCCAGCGGCAATTTCATCTATTCGATCCCCAGGGCAGGCCCAATGAACGCATCCACCCTGTTCAGTAAGTGGCGCGGCTTATATAGCCGCCATCGGCGGTCGCCAAGGTGGCGAAACGTCGGGAGGTATTTCGGATGATTACGCGCGCAGTGGAACCTCGTCGGCCGCAACGGCCGCGCGAAATGCAGGATCCGCTGAACCTGTACCTCTATCATCCGCTGTCCTGGCAGCTGGCGCGCCGGCTCGCGCATACGCCGGTAACGCCCAACATGGTTTCGGTGGCCGGGGGCCTGTTCGTGGTGGCGGCGGGCTTCTGCTACTGGGGCGTGCCCTGGCCGCTCGGTGCGGCGCTGGGCATGGCGCTGCACATGACCTGGCATATCGTCGATGGCGCGGACGGCGATCTGGCGCGGGTTACCGGCAAGTCCAGCCCGCTCGGCGAAATGGTCGACGGCATCTGCGACTATACCAGTCACATCGTGCTCTACGTGCTGCTGGCCTTCGTGCTCACGCGCACGATGGGGGCGGGCTGGGCCTGGTTCTGGACGCTGGCGGCCGGCGCCAGCCACATTGTGCAGTCGAACCACGTCGAAGTGCAGCGGCGCTTTTACCAGTACTGGATGTACGGCGTGCCCTGGCTGCACAACGCCAAGGGCGATCAGCCGGGCCTGTTCGAGGAGAAGCGCGGGGCCTGGCGCATCTTTCTGCAGACCATCGTGCGGCTTTATCTGCGGCTGGCGGCGGGCATGTCGCCCCATGCGCTGGTGATAGACGGCGCGGTCAAGGCGGCGCGCGATGATCCCGCGCGGCTGGGGGCGATCCGGGTCGAAGTGCGGCGCGAGCAGCAGCCGCTGCTGCGCGTGCTCAAGCTGCTTGGCCCGAACCCGCGCGCGATCGTGCTGGGCCTGGCGATGTTTGCCGGCAGCCCCCTTTACTATTTCCTGTACCAGACGGTGGTGCTGAACCTGCTGATGGCGGTTTCCGTCAAGCTGCACAATGCGGCGGCGATGCGGACCGCGCAGCGGCTGGAGGCCGAAGGGCTGACGGCGTAAGGGTCTGACGGCGGTTACAACACCCGGAAGCGCGCCATCGAGAGCACGCCGGGGCGCAGCTTCGTCCACAGGCGGATCGTCAGGCCATAGACGGCGAGCGCCAGCAGCGGCGTGGCGATCGCATCGACCCGCGCCGGCGCCCGGAACACATCGGCCAGCGCTTCATAGAGCAGCAGCCCCGCCGCGCCGCCGGCCAGCGCGCCGATCACGGGGGCGGCGGCGTGGAGCGGGGGTTGCCGCACGCCCAGTTGCTTGAGCCAGTGCCGGCGCAGCAGCGTGGCGACGATCGCCGCCAACAGCATCGCGGCCGACGCGCCGAGGATTCCGAACGCCGGCGCCAGCACGGGCACCAGGATGGCGGCGATCGCGATCAGCACCACGTTGATCAGCAGTGCCAGCGCGGGCCGGCGATAGTAGAGGATCAGTTCCCCCACGCCGAACGCGCCGTTGACGGTTTCGGCCAGCACCATGACGATCAGCGCGTGATAGCCGACGACGTAGTGCGGTCCGAACAGGGCCAGCAGCGGTTCGCCGGCCGCGGCCATCAGCAACACGATCGCCAGCTGGATCGTCAGGATCAGGCGCGTCGCGGCGGCGGTGGCTTCGCCGGTCACGATATCGCCGGCGGCGCGCATCGTGCGCGCGATCAGCGGGGTCAGGATGCCGTCGAACGATTGGCGCACTTGGGTGATCGGCGTGCGCAGCTGGCGCAGCACGCCATAGACGCCGGCGGGCGCGTCCCCCAGCAGGAAGCCCACGAGATAGAGGTCGATGCGCTGCGCCAGCGAGGTCAGCAGGTCGCTGCCGCTGGCGGGCAGCAGCGAACGGGCGCGCTGCGTCAGCGCGCCGGCATGGGGGCGCCACCGGGCAAGACGCAACGGACCCAGCGAATGGCGCGCGCTCCACAGCGCGGTGCCCGCCAGCGCCAGGCTGCCGGCCCAGTAGCCGAACAGCAGGCCGGTTTCGGTAAAGCCGGCATACCAGGCGGCGAACGTCACTGCCGTGGCGACATAGGGTTCGATCACGCCGCGCGCCATGACTTCATAGCGCATCATATGGGTCCAGCGCGTGGCGGCCAGGGCGACATCGCCCGCGGCCTGTCCCAGCACCGCCGGCGCCAGCACGGCCAGTGCGAAGCGAAGATGGTCGGACACCATGGCTGCGGGCAGCACTTGCGCGCCGAGCGCCACCACGCCCGCGATGCCAAGGCCGGACAGAACGGTCAGCAGCAGCGCATCGAGCAGGACATGCGTGGCCGGCCGCGCATCGGCGGCGCCGGTATTGGCTTCCTCCTCCAGCCACGGGAAGATCATCCGCTTCAGCCCGAGGCTGGCGACCGGGACCATCAGTTCGACCACCGCCACCGCCAGGCTGAACACGCCATAGGCCGCCGCGCCATAGAGCCGCGCCCCGATATAGAGGAACGAGGCCCGTGCCGCGAAACGGATGATGAAGCTGAAGGCATTGGAGCCCACGCCCCTGGCAATAACCTTCTGGGGCGTCCCTTCTGCCGTCATGACGGCGCGATAGGACGGCCCATCGGCACTGGCAAGCTCCCCCGTGAGTATGGGGTGGGGTCAGGCGTGGTGCGAAGGCGTGCGTAGCGGCGTGCGCATCAGCAGCACGCACAGCACCACGGCCCCGATCGCCAGCGCTTCCACCACGATCCACGCCAGCCAGTGCGAATGGTTGTAGAGCCACACCCCGATCGCCGGCGCGACGATATAGGCCGAACCGTTGACCGCCGCGACGATCCCCGCCGCCTGCCCCTGTTCGGCGCGGCCAACGGCCAGGCTCGCGCCCGAGGTGAAGCCGGGCCGGAACAGGCCGAAACCCAGCGAGCAGATCGCGAAGCCGACGGTGATGGTGTGCAGGTCCAGCCCGGTCGCCAGCGGCACGGTGCCGATGCAGCACAGCCCCATGCCCCACAGCGTGGAGGCGCGCGGCCCCAGGCGCAGCATCGGGATCAGCCCCCATTGCGCCAGCAGCGTGGCGATCGCGCCGCACATGAGCACCAGCCCGATCGATCCGGCGGCGGCGTCCGGCTGGTGGCGCAGGCCCAGCCGGTCGAGCAGGAGAAAGCCGATCACGCCGAGCAGGATCGACTGCGCGTGGCCGCCCAGTACGCCGGCGGCAAGCCAGCCGCGCAGGCGCGGGTCGCTCCAGCGCAGCCGGTCGCCGCCCGCGTGCTGTGGCTCGGCCTCGGGCAGTTCCTCGGGCGATCCGTCGGGATGATCTTCCACCATGCGGGGATTGGACGAGGCGCTGAACGGCGCCGCCATGACTTCACCGCGCCCGGCGAAGCGCGGATCGTCATCGGGCAGGCGCAGGCGCAGCGTGACCAGCACGAGCAGGGCGAACACCGAAAAGGCCGCGAAAGGACCGATCAGGCCCAGGCCGGGAACGATCAGCAGCGGCGCCAGCGCCGGCCCCAGCACCGTGCCCAGGCCGAAGCTCGATGCCACCAGCGACAGCGCCTGCGTGCGCTCTTCCGGGCCGGTGCGGCTGGCGACGTAGGCCTGCACCGCCGGCGGGGAGGCCGATCCGAACATGCCGTAGAGCGAACGGGCGGCGGCGAAGATCAGGATGGTGGCGGTGCCGCCGAACACGCCGTGCAGGCCGGCGAACAGCGTCAGCCCGCACAGCGAGAACGACAGCGCGAAGGCCGCCATGCCCAGCGCCATCATCGCCTTGCGGCCGCGCCGGTCCGAGCGGCGCGCCCAGTAGGGCGCCATCAGCATCCACAGCAGCGCGGACCAGGAATAGGCGAGGCTGACCCACACGTCGGCGATGCCCAGGTGCGTGCCGATCGACGGCATCACCGATTGCATCGCGGTGTTGCCCGCCGCGGTGACCAGCATGACCGCGAACAGCAGCGCCATGCGTTCCGGCGGCAAGTGGTCTTTCTCGTGCATCGCGTCTCCGCTCCCTCGCCCTCTCGGCCTCCGACCCGGCCCCAGGCCCGATTCCGGCCATTTTTGCGCCCCAGCGACCGGTGTTTTCCCCCGATCTCGCCGTATCTGGTTCGTTCGTTTGCGGTAAGGTGCTTGTCGCGCCCTTGCAATGACAAGACAAATTTGCGACGCGCGGCTTACAGGCCAGTTCAGGAAAAGGGACCCCGCCTCAATATGACTTCCACGCAGGCAGCGCGCGAGCCCCTGTTGCAGAGGGCGAAGCGCAAGGCGGAACGGTTGCTCGGCCCCTTCGGCATCTTCTTCAAGGGCTTTCTCAAGCATCCCGTGATGGTGGGCGCGATCGTGCCGTCGTCGGGGCGCACGATCAGCCGTGTGCTGTCGAAGGTCGACTGGGACGAATGCCGCCTGTTCGTGGAATATGGCCCCGGCGTGGGCACGTTCTGCCGCCCGGTGCTGGAGCGGCTACGCCGCGACGGGCGCCTGATCGTGATCGACACGAATCCCGATTTCATCGAATACCTGTCGAAGACCATCGGCGACAGCCGGTTCATCGCGATCAACGGCTCGGCTGCCGATGTGGAGGATATCGTCCGCGCCCACGGTTTCGAAAATGCCGATTACGTGCTTTCGGGCCTGCCGTTCTCGACGCTGCCCGAAGGCGTCGGACCCGCGATCATGGCCGCGACGCAGCGGGTGCTGCGCCCCGGCGGCGCATTCCTGGTCTATCAGTACACGGCGCGCGCGCGGGATCTGATGGGGCGCTATTTCCGCCGTATCGACAAGGGCTTCGAGCTGTGGAACGTGCCGCCCTGCGTGATTTCGTGGGGCTGGAAGGAATAACTACTCGAACGTCGCGATGATTTCCGGTCCGGTCGGGCCGGACAGCAGATGATGCATCGCGGCCAGCATCGCCGTCAGATAGACCATCGCCCCCGACGTGATCGCGCTGGATACGGCCGCACCCAGCGCGCGCTGCAGCTCGCCGCCCGTGGTCAGCACCAGCACCACGCCCACCAGCATCATGATCAGGCCATAGATCACGAAGAACACCAGCCCCGCCAGCGTCAGGAACACCCCGATGCGCGCGGTGTTGCCGCGCGTGAGCGCCCAGCTCCGGCGAATCGCGGCCACGGGATTGCGCAGGTTCTCGGTGGCGATGACGGGCGCGATCAGCATCACCCGCAGTCCGCAATAGACCATGACCGCGAAGATCATCAGCACGGCGGCGGCGGCCAGAGCCTGGATGCCGGTCAGCGACATCAGCGAAACGAACAGCACGAACGCCCCGCCCAGAGTCAGCCCGATCAGGAGCTGGGCCAGGAGATAGGGACCGGTCATGACGAAGCCGCGCCGGATTGCCTGCGCCACGGTCGGCCGGTCGTGCGCGGTCATCACCACCAGCACGGTCAGCGTGCCGGTGATCTGAAGCACGGACACCAGCAGCAGGAAGGGCATGGCCCGGCCATAGGCATCGCCCAGCAGCGTCATCATCTCGCGCGGGGGGAGTCCTGCGGGAATCTGCGGTTCGGGCACCAGGATGGCGAAGGCCAGCGTCGGCAGCAGGAAGAACACTCCGGCGATGGCGGCAAGCACGTCGCGGTTGGCGGAGACCAGCCGGGTGGCCAATGCCCACGCGGCGCTGCTGTCCAGTCTGATCACGATGCGTCCCTTTCGATGGACGCTCTCCGTAAGCCGCGCGGACAAATTCCACAATGCCGCGGTTTCCCTGCAAACAGGTCCGGCGCGTATGCCCGCTCGAAGGCGTTTGGCACTTGCCAGAGCGCCCTGCCGGGGCCACCTGACGCACCATGAACGGCTTGCAGGATATCGAAGTGCGCGTGGAGAGCGCGCCTGTGCCCTATCGCGTGGCGCTGGAGGCAATGGCGGCGCGCAACGCCGCGATCGCCGAAGGCACGGCGTCGGAACTGATCTGGCTGCTGGAGCATCCGCCGGTCTATACCGCCGGCACCAGCGCCGATCCGGCGGAACTGCTCGATCCGCGGTTCGAAGTGGTCGAGGCCGGGCGGGGCGGGCGCTATACCTACCACGGGCCGGGGCAGCGCGTGGGCTATATCCTGCTCGACCTGCGCAAGCGCGCGCGCGACGTGCGCGGGTTCGTCCATGCCGTCGAAGGCTGGGTGATCGATACGCTGGCCGATTTCGGCGTGGCCGGCCGCCGCGCCGAAGGGCGCATCGGCATCTGGGTGGACGGGCCGGAGCGGAATGGCCTGCCCGGCGGCGAAGCCAAGATCGGCGCGATTGGCGTGCGCATCCGCCGCTGGGTGACGATGCATGGCTTTTCCGTCAATCTGTCCCCCGATCTCGCGCATTTCGGCGGCATCGTGCCTTGCGGGATCGAGGAATTCGGCGTCACCAGCATGAAGGATCTGGGGCTGGAGGTTGCGCCGGAGGCATGGGATCGGGCATTGCTCGCCCGCGCCGGAGATTTCCTTGCCCGGCTTGACGTGCCATGCCCGCCGGAGACCGCCCGATGAAGCGCAGAGTACCGACCATTTCCGTAGCCCTGGCACTGGTTGCCTGCGCCACGCTGGCGGGGTGCGGCAAGAAGGCGGGGAACGACAACGGCAAGGCCCAGGCCGCGGGGGGCGAAGTGCTGCCCGGCACGGTCAGCGACGCGATGATCGATCTCGACCGGTCGCAGGCCGAAGCGCCGCTTCAGGCCCCGAAGCCCGGCGAGGCGGCCAAGGCCGGCGCTGCCGCGCCGGTGGCGGATGCGAGCGCGGCCGCGGATGAGTCTGTCCCCGATGCGGCACCGGGCGTGCCGACTCCTGCGGCCGGGGCCGCGGCCTCCGCGCCAAAGCCCGCCGCCTCCGCCACGCCCAAGCCGGCCAGTACGGCGAAACCGGCGGTCAAGCCGACCCCGAAGCCTTCGCCCAAGCCGTCACCCACCCGCTCCGGCGGAAACTGACCGGAAACGCAACGGTCAGGCGATGCCCAGCAGCTGCCGCGCCTGTTTGAGGTGCGGCTGGTCGATCATCCGCCCGTCGATCTGCAGCGTTCCCGCACCGGGATTGGCGGCGAAGGCGTCGACGATGGCGCGGGCGTGGGCCAGTTCCGCGTCGGTGGGCGCGAAGGCGGCGTTGATTACCGGCACCTGCGCCGGGTGAATCGCCAGCATTCCCGCGAAGCCGTCTGCCCGCGCGGTTTCGGCGGCGGTGCGCAGGCCGGCTTCGTCGCGGAAATCGGCATGCAGCGTATCGACCGGCCAGACCTCCAGCGCATGCGCGGCAAGTAGCGTCTGCGCCCGCACGAAGCGGAAGGTATCGGTCCAGCGGCCGGCGGCATCGCGCTTGCGCGTGGCGCCGAGCACCGCGGAAAGGTCTTCCGCGCCCCAGGTCAACCCGGCGAGGCGCGGCAGCGATTGCCCGACATAAGCGGGAATGGTCAGCGCGGCGCCGGCGGTCTCGCTCACCAGCGGCAGCAGGCGCGTGGAACCGGGGGCAAGGCCATGACGCTGCTCCAGCGCATCGAGTTCGGCGGAAACCAGCCGGACCTGGTCCGGTCCTTCGGTCTTGGGCAGCACGATGCCATCGGGCGCGCCGGCCATGATCGCGGCCAGGTCTTCGCGCCACAGGCCGGTATCGATGGCGTTGATCCGCAGCCACCGCGCCTGGCGGGTGCCGGCATGTCCGGGGTCGGCGGCGCGGCGCGCTTCCAGCCAGCCGTGCGCTACCTCGCGCGCGGCGGCCTTGGCGGCGGGCGCGACCGCGTCCTCCAGATCGACGATGATCGCGTGCGCCCCCGTTTCAGGCGCCTTGGACAGCTTCTTCTCGCTGTCGCCGGGCACGAACAGCCATGAACGGGGGGGCATCGCTTTCTCCTGTCAGACGGTTTCCCGCGCCGTCTGCTGCGCCAGCGTGGGGTAGTCAATATAACCTTCGGGACCGGGGAAGTACCAGCTACGCGGCGCGTTGACGTTGGGCGCCAGTTCCGCGCCGATGCGGAAGCGTTCGACCAGATCGGGGTTGGAGATGAACGGCCGGCCAAAGCTGACCGCGTCGCACCGGCCCGAAGCGATGTCGGCGGCGGCCTGCTCGGCGGTATAGTCGCTGTTCAGCACCAGCGGGCCGGTGAACAGGCTGCGGATCAGTGCGTCCTGCTGGGGCACGTCGGTGGAGCCGAACGTGCCGTTCGGGCCGGGCTGGCGCAGTTCCAGGAAGCCGAGGCCCAGCGCCTCGATCGTGCGCGCCGCCTCGCTGAAGATCGCGGCGGGATTGCTGTCGTCCACGCCCTGCGTATCACCGTTGGGCGAAAGCCGGATCGACACGCGGCCCTTGCCCCAGACCGCGATCAGCCGTTCCAGCACTTCGCGCATCAGCCGCACGCGGTTTTCGGGCGAACCGCCGTAATCGTCATCGCGCAGGTTGGCCTTGTCGCGCAGGAACTGGTCGATCAGGTAGCCGTTGGCGCCGTGAAGCTGCACGCCGTCAAAGCCGGCGCGCTTCGCGTTTTCCGCGGCGTGGCCGTAATCGTCGACGATGCGCGGCAGTTCGTCCAGCCGCAGCGGGCGGGCGACCACGAAATCCTTGGTGCCGGAGGGCGTGTGGGCGTGGCCCGGCGCGCGCGTGGCGGAGGAGGATACCGGCAGTTCGCCGTCCAGGAAATCGGGATGGACGATGCGGCCCATGTGCCAGAGCTGGCAGACGATGCGGCCGCCGGCGGCGTGGACCGCTTCGGTCACCGGCTTCCAGCCTTCGACCTGCGCGTCGGTCCAGATGCCCGGTGCGCTGGGCCAGCCCAGTCCCTCGCGGCTGATCCCGGTCGCCTCGCTGATGATCAGCCCGGCGCCTGCGCGCTGGCGGTAGTATTCGGCCATCATCGCGTTGGGCACAAAGCCCGGATCGGCGCGGCCGCGTGTCAGCGGGGCCATCAGGATGCGGTTCGGCGCCTCGATGGCACCGAGGTTGATCGGCTGGAACAGGGAATCAGGCATGGACAGGACATCTCCGGAATGGGAAGGAAACCAATAAAGGGGCCTCCGTTTCCTTTTGCAACTTAATTGGGCTTTAACGACCCCCATGAAAACTTCCCGGCCCCGCAATCACCGGCCCGAAGCCGGGGAGCAGACCAGCCCGAAGCCGCTGCACTATGCCGCGCTCCTGCTGGGCAACGTCGCCCTGGCGCTGGGGCCGCTGTTCGTGCGCGTGGCGGATTCGGGGGCGGTTTCGGCCGGCTTCTGGCGCCTGTTCCTGGCGTTGCCGCTGCTGGCCCTGTTCGCGCGGTGGAATCGCCAGCCGCTGTTCGGCTACAGCCGCCGCGAACTGGGACTGGTGACGATCGCGGGCGTCTTCTTCGCGCTCGATCTGGCCAGCTGGCACATCGGGATCGAGCGCACGCGATTGGGCAATGCCACGCTGTTCGGCAATTCGGGCAGCGTGATTCTGATGATCTGGGGCCTTGTGGCGATCCGCCGGCGCCCCCGCGTGATCGAGGTGCTGGCCGTGGTCATGGCCACGGTGGGCGCGGTGGTGCTGCTGGGCCGGTCGCTGGAGATCGGCGCGCGCACGCTGGCGGGCGACCTGTTCTGCATCGTCGCCGGCCTGCTCTATGTGGTCTATATCCTGGTGATCCAGCAGGCGCGGGGCCGGTTCGGCAGCTGGTCGCTGCTGTTCCTGTCGAGCCTTGCCGGAAGCCCGGTGGTGGCCGGCATCGCCCTGGCGATGGGCGAACCGTTCTGGCCGCACGACTGGGGACCGCTGATCGGCCTGATGCTGGCCAGCCAGATCGTGGGGCAGGGCCTGCTCGTCTATGCGCTGCGCCATTTCCCGCCGCTGGTGGTGGGGCTGGCGCTGCTGACGCAGCCGATCGTTTCGGTGCTGGTCGGCTGGCTGGCGTTCCACGAAGTGCTGTCTGGACCGGACGCGCTGGGCATGGCGCTGGTCGGCGCCGCGCTGGTGCTGGCCCGGCTGGCGGATCGCTAGGCCCGCCGCCTCAGGCGCTCAGGCCCGGCCCAGATCGCCCTTGCCCACCGTCCCCGCCGCCATCTCGAGCATCGCGTCGAGGCTCTTCTTGGCGGCAAGGCGCAGGTCTTCCTCGATCTCGATGCGCGGCGTCAGGTCGCGCAGCGCGAGGTAGAGCTTCTCCAGCGTGTTGAGCGCCATGTAGGGGCAGATGTTGCAGTTGCAGTTGCCGTCCGCCCCGGGCGCGCCGATGAAGGTCTTGCCCGGCATCGCCAGTTCCATCTGGTGGATGATGTGCGGCTCGGTCGCCACGATCAGCGTGTCGCCGGTCATCGCCTTGGCGTAATTCAGGATGCCGCTGGTCGATCCGACATAGTCGGCATGGTCCACGATGTGCGGCGGGCATTCCGGATGCGCGGCGATCGGCGCGCCGGGGTGCTGCGCCTTCAGCTTGAGCAGCTCGGTCTCGCTGAACGCCTCGTGGACGATGCACACCCCCGGCCACAGCAGCATGTCGCGCCCGAACTTGCGGTTGAGATAGCCGCCCAGGTGCCGGTCCGGGCCGAAGATGATCTTCTGTTCGGGCGGGATCTTCGACAGGATCGTTTCCGCGCTGGACGAGGTGACGATCACGTCCGACAGCGCCTTCACCTCGGTCGAACAGTTGATGTAGGTCAGCGCGATGTGATCGGGATGCGCCTCGCGAAACGCCTTGAACTTGTCGGGCGGGCACGAATCCTCAAGGCTGCACCCGGCGTCGAGATCGGGCAGGACCACGATCTTTTGGGGCGAGAGAATCTTCGCCGTATCGGCCATGAACTTCACGCCGCAGAACGCGATCACGTCCGCGTCGGTTGCCGCCGCCTTGCGCGAAAGCTCCAGCGAATCGCCGACGAAATCGGCCAGATCCTGGATTTCCGGCCGCTGGTAATAGTGCGCGAGGATGACGGCGTTGCGCTCCTTGCGCAGGCGGTCGATCTCGGCGCGCAGGTCGAGGCCGGACAGGTTGGTGGGCTGGGCGGTCATCGGCGTGGGTTCCCTTTCGCGGCCGGTGGAAAGGCGCCCGGCCCGCGAGGGGGACTTAGGCGGCGTACCCGCCCGCCGCAATACCCTCCGCCCAGCCGACGAACGGCGCGAAGCCCGCCAGCGCCATGATCGCCAGGTGGACCGCGACCAGCGCGGCGGCGCTCCACCACGTTGCCGGATGGACCTTGCCCAGAACCTTGCGGTCATGCCGGGCGAGAATGGCCAGCACGCCCAGTTGCACGGAAAGTTCGGCCCAGGGGGCGAAACCGCCGAGCAGCGGCATCGGCAGGATGCGGCCGATCCCCGGCTCCATCACGATCACCGTGGCGCCCAGCATCAGCCGCCGGTGCCAGTCCGTGCGCCGGCGCAGCGCGATCGCCGCCGCGAACAGGCCCGCGAACGTGAAGACTTCGCCGAGGCTGAGTGCCAGCATGTAGGCATTGGTGAAGAACGGCGGAACGCGGTGCAGTTCCACCGCCTTGACCACGGTGAGCGGCCCCAGCACCGCGATCGCGCCGACCAGCAGCAGGCTGGACCAGCCCAGGCGGCGATGCAGCGCGGCGTTGCCGCCCGCCGCCAGCAGGTTCTGCGTGACCATCAGGCCCAGCCAGCCGACCATGGCCGCGCCGTGCAGGTGGACCCAGAGCGGCACGCGCGCCGGCTGCACGAAGCCGCGCGCGAACCATTGCAGGAAGCCGAACACGACCAGCGCGGCGATGCCTGCCGCCATGCGGACGAAGAACGCCTGATCGGCGCGATAGGGAAGGGGGCGGGATTCAGAAAGAGACGGAAACGCGGTAGCCATCGGGGGATCTCCGATCAGTCCAGGCGCGTCCCGATATTATAAGGGTGCGCGCGGACCAATGACGCCCGTCACCCCGGATTCGGTTCTCCGTCGAAAAGTACCACGACCTTGACTTCGCCGTAACCGGCAACCTGCAACGGAATAGCCAGATTCTGCCGGATGGCTTCTTTCGCCGCACCCCGCGCCAGGTTCATCAGCACCGGGTTGCCGGCCTGTTCCACCGCGATCTGTTCGGCCAGCCGGGTGTTGTCGCGCGTCAGCTTGTCCTGCGCGTCGCGCGTGATCCACACTCCTTCGCGCAGGTATTGCGCGCGCGCCTCGTCGAGGTTTGGGCGGCTGACGGTAAGCGGCGGCAGGCGCACCGACAGCGTCTTGTTCGCGGCGTCCCACTTCATCCGGTCGCGCCCCACCTGATCCAGCGCGATCGTATAGTCGACGCGCGCCGGAATCACCGCGACCTGTTTCGATTTCACCAGCCCGAACAGCCGTGCGTCGTCGCTCGATACCACGGGCGCGAGCTGCGCGCTGAACACGGTGAGCTTGTCCTGCTTCTCGAACGCGATCAGCGAAGTGGCGAGCGGATCGCCGATGTCCGCCGGGCGGAACTGCCGCCACGCCAGCCAGGCCGCGATTACCGTGACCACCAGAAACAGCAGCCAGGGCAGGGCGGAAACACGCGCCAGCGCCGGTGCGCGCGGCGAAGACGCAGTCAGGGGCGGTGCGCCGCTTCCGGAGACGGTCGGTCGGTCGGTGGTCAGGAAAGGCTCGTCCATACGTCCCCCGAACGCGCGACACGGCCCTGCCGTTCCAGATCGATCAGATGCGCCAGCACCGAACGGCCGGCGGCGCCGTGCAGCCGCGGGTCGAGCCCCTTGTACATCGCGGCGACCATGCCCTCGATCGTCCGTGGCGCGCTTTCCAGCAGGGTCACGATCTGGCGTTCGCGCTGGCGGCGGTGCCCCAGCATGCCGCGCACGAACTGGCGCGGGTTGGGGATGGCGGGGCCATGCGCGGGATAATACACCCGGTCTTCGCGGTCGTGCAGCTTCTGCAGGCTGGCCATGTAGGCGGCCATGTCGCCATCGGGCGGCGAGACGACCGAGGTCGACCAGCCCATCACGTGATCGCCGGTGAACAGCGCGCCGCTTTCGCGCAGGGCATAGCACAGGTGGTTGCTGGTGTGCCCTGGCGTAGCGACCGCTTGCAGCGTCCAGCCCGTGCCGGACAGCGTTTCGCCGTCCTCCAGCACCCGGTCGGGGCGATAGGTCGGATCGAAGGCCGCGTCCGCGCGCGGCCCCGTGTCCTCGATTACCAGCGGCGCGCAGCCGATCACCGGTGCTCCGGTCGCGGCGCGCAGGGGATGGGCGGCCGGGCTGTGATCGCGATGGGTGTGCGTGCACAGGATTGCGACAAGACGCGCATCGCCGATCGCGGACAGAATGGCCTCGACATGGCCATCGCCCTTCGTGTCGGCATGGCCCGCGACACCGGTACCGTTCGGACCCGGATCGATCACCGCCACCTCATCGCCGGCGCCGATGATGTAGGTCCCGGTGCCGGTGAAGGTGTAGGGGGAGGGATTGGGCGCCAGCACGCGCCGCACCAGTGGTTCAAGCGTTTCGGCCACGCCCGTGTTCCACGTGGAACTGTCGGCCAGATCGACGGCCGGATTGGCGGGCGCGCCCTGCTTTTCGGTACTGTTCATCCCCAAGCTATGGGGATTGCCGGACGGTGGCGCAACCTTTCGCGCGGGCGTCAGCCGGCGGTTCCGGCGGCGAACCGTTCGTCCAGGCGTTCCCGCAGGCGGTCGATGACGCTGACGTTCTGCCCGCCCCCATTCCGCCCGTCCTCGCTCCGCCATGCCCGTTCGAGCCGGGTAATCCGCTCGTACAGCCGCTCGCTTTCATGGACCAGCAGGCGCGCGTCGGCGGGCAGCATGTCCAGCGCGGCCGGATCGCTGGCGGGATAGTTGGCGATCAGCCGGCCGTGGCGGCGCAGTTGCAGCTCGGAAAGCTCGCCCGCGAAATAGGCGCGATGGTTGAGCAGCCAGGCCAGGCAATGCATCACGCGCGTGGTCGTGCGCAGCGCCTCGCAGGAAAACTGCACGCGCAGCAACTCGTCCTCGGTGGCCGAGGCATCGTTGCGCAGCCTTTCGAAGCGTTCGCGCAGCACATCGGCGAGGACGAGGGCCTCGCTGTAGAGCGCTTCGACGATGCGCGGGTGAATGCTGGGCATGAGCGGCATGAAGCCCGCATAATCCGCCGCGCCGGCACTCGCCAACAGGGCCTTGGCGAAGGACCTGTTCAAAGATGGTTCTGTGTCGTTCCGGTACAGGCGCGCGAACGGGAGCGGCACCGCTCCCCCGGCGCAGGGCATTGTTTTTCAGGCTATAATGTCGGGGATCAGGTAGTCTTCGAGAATTGCGATCTGATCGCGCAGCAACAATTTGCGCTTCTTCAGCCGGGCGATCTGCAACTGGTCGCGCACGCCGGCGTTGGTCAGCGCATCGATCGCCGCGTCAAGATCGCGGTGTTCCAGACGCAACGCTTCCAGCCGCTTGCGCATTTCCTCTTCGGTCACGCCCTAACACTCCGTGGCGCGGCGGGTGGTTCCTTTCCCGCGACGTACGGTCGATCCCGTATTCGCAGCATCCCGGCGCGGATTAACTTGCAAGATACGGGGAATGTGAAAGCATGACAACGCAGCCGCCGCAGAGTCGGCGATTGTATCACCGGCGGGGTGTCCCGCGGGACACGACAAAAGCGGGAAACGCCCGCCAGCAGGAAGCCACGTGCGGGGACAGGCCCCGCAAGGAGGACAAACGCATGGAAACGTCGCATATCAGCGCATTGCGGACGAAACACGCCGGTCTGGAACGCCAGATCGAGCAGGAAATGGCCCGTCCGGTGCCTGACGATACCCTCCTGCAGGACCTCAAGAGGCGAAAGTTGCGGATCAAGGAAGAGATCGCGCAAATCCACTGACGCCAAGCGCCGGCCGCCCTCGAAAGGGGCGGCCTTTCGCTTGGAGGAGCGGCAGACACCCGCTCCCTTTTCCCGTCGCATACGAATTATGCTAAACCGGCGGCGGTCGGCGTTTCCAAACCGGCCGTGCTGCGCTAGGCCATGGCCATGCAGTCCGCCGTTGCCGCCGCCCGCGCTATCCTGACATCGCTTCACGAGGTCATGGCCTCGCGCGCCGGCGCGCAGGCCAAACTCAACCAGGTCGTCGAAGTCATCGGCGAAAGCCTGAACAGCGAGGTCTGTTCGATCTACCTCCTGCGCGAAGGGATGCTCGAACTGTTCGCCACGCGCGGGCTGAACCAGTCGGCCGTCCACGTCACCCGGCTGGCGGTGGGCGAAGGTCTGGTCGGCACGATCGCGGAACGGTCGGAAACGCTGAACCTTGCCGAGGCGGCATCCCATCCGGACTTCGCCTTCCGCCCCGAAACGGGCGAGGAAAAGTTCCATTCCTTCGCCGGCGTGCCGATCGTGCGGCGCGAACGGGCGGTGGGGGTGCTGGGTGTCCAGCACGTCGACCCGCGCCGGTACGAGGAAGTCGAGATCGAGGCCCTGCAGACCGTGGCCATGGTGCTGTCGGAACTGATCGCCAATGCCGAACTGATCGACGAGGAGGAAACGCTGGGCGTGCCCGCGCACCTCACCGGTCCGGAACGGCTCAAGGGGCTGACGCTGGTCAAGGGGCTGGGCGCGGGCATGGCGGTGTTCCACCAGCCGCGCGTCACCATCGAACATATCGTGGCCGAGGATATCGAGGCCGAGCGCCAGCGCGTCTATCTGGCGTTCGACAAGATGCGCGAACAGATCGAGCGCATGGCCCAGCAGGCCGAATTCGGCGTGGGCGGAGAGCACGAGGAAGTGCTCGAGACCTACAAGATGTTCGCCTACGACGAAGGCTGGAGCCGCCGCATCAACGAGGCGATCGATTCCGGCCTGACCGCCGAAGCCGCGATCGAGCGCGTGCAGCAGCGCACCCGGATGCGGATGCGCCAGATCGACGACGCGCTGCTGGCGGACCGGATGCACGATCTGGAGGATCTGTCCAACCGGTTGCTGCGCATCGTGTCGGGCCAGCTGGGCACGGCGGCGTCGCACGGGTTGCGCGGGGACACGATCCTGATCGCGCGCAATCTTGGCCCCGCCGAACTGCTGGAATACGACCGGCGGCGCCTGAAGGGCGTGATCCTGGAGGAAGGCTCGCTCACCGCGCACGTGGTGATCGTGGCGCGGGCGATGGGCGTTCCGGTGATCGGCCGGGTGCGGGGCATGCGCGGCATGGTGCGCGAAGGCGATCCGCTGCTGCTCGATGCCGACCAGGGCGTGATCGACGTGCGGCCCACGCCGGCGATGGTCGAGGCGTTCGAGGGGCGCTTCGCCCGCAACCGCGAGCGCCAGCAGGCCTACGCCGCGATGCGCGATCTGGAGCCGGTGACGCGCGATGGCCGGCGGATCACGGTGATGATCAACGCCGGCCTGCGCGATGACACGCCGATGCTCAGCCTGACCGGGGCCGATGGCATCGGCCTGTTCCGCACCGAATTCCAGTTCCTCGTTTCTGCCACACTCCCCGCGCGCGAACGGCAGACGCGGCTCTACCGCGATGTGCTGGACGCGGCCGGCGATCGCCCGGTGGTGTTCCGCACGGTCGATATCGGCGGTGACAAGGTGCTGCCCTATCTGCGCCACAACGATGGCGAGAGCGAGGAAAACCCGGCGATGGGCTGGCGCGCGCTGCGCGTCGCGCTGGAGCGGGACGGGCTGCTCAAGGTGCAGGCGCGCGCGCTGCTGGAAGCGGCGGCAGGGCGCACGCTCAACGTCATGTTCCCGATGGTCACCGAACCGTGGGAGTTCGACGCGGCCAAGGCGGTGTTCGATGGCCAGATCGCCTTCCTGCGCCGGCAGAAGAAGGTGGTTCCCGAAGCGGTGCGCTATGGCGCGATGCTGGAAGTGCCGGCGCTGGCCGAATGCCTGGACGTGCTGGCGCCGCGGCTGGCGTTCCTGTCGATCGGCACCAACGATCTCACGCAGTTCCTGTTCGCGGCGGACCGCGCCAATCCCAAGCTGGCCGAACGCTATGACTGGCTGAGCCCGGCGATCCTGCGCTTCCTGCGCCGCGTGGTCACCACCGTCGCGCCGCATGGCACGCTGGTGACCGTGTGCGGCGAAATGGGCGGCCGGCGGCTGGAAGCGCTGGCCCTCCTGGGCCTTGGCATCGACCGGCTCTCGATCACGCCGGCGGCGGTCGGCCCGATCAAGGAACTGGTCCGCCAGATCGATACCAGCGAGATCCGCGCCGCGATGGACGGCTGGCTGGCCGCGCCGCCGCCATCGATGCGCGCCGCGCTGCAGGAATGGGCCGCCGCGCGGGGAATCGATTGCGAATAGAACTGGACCGGAGGGATTCGTCTCCAGAACCGCCGCAATGTGGCGCAAAACCGTTGACTTTCGCGCAATTGCAACGAAGCCCTGCGCATTGGGATAACCCTGCATAAATTTGGGAGTCGCACCGTGGCCGAAGCCGACGGTAACGAATTTGTCGCCACGGATGCCGAAGCGAATGCCGCCTCATCGAGGGCGGGGGAAACCGTGCCCGGCGGCATGGCGGGCAATTTGCCTGGCAACATGGCTGTCGGCGCTCGGCTGCGCGCGGCGCGCGAGGCCGCCGGGCTGAGCGTCGCCGATCTTTCCACGCGCACGCGGATTACCACACGCCATATCGAATCGCTGGAAGCCGGCGATTACGCGGCCCTGTCCGGCCGTCCCTATGCCCTGGGATTCGCGCGCAGTTACGCCCGCGCCGTGGGGCTGGACGACAAGACGATCCTGGCCGACCTGCGCGCCGAACTGGACCGGCAGGAACCGGCGGCTCCCCCGCGCGAAATTCACCAGTTCGAGGTGGGCGATCCGGCCAAGACTCCGTCGCGCCTGCTGAGCTGGCTGGCCGGCGTTCTGGTGCTGATCGTGATCGCGCTGGGGCTGGTGTTCTGGCGCAGTTCGTACTGGCCCGCGGCGGAACTGCCGCCGCTGGTCGGGCCGTCTCCCGAAGCTTCGGCGGTAGCGCCGGCGCCGACCGCCCCGGCGGCGGCCGCGCCCGCGGCCTCCGGGCCGGTCGTGTTCACCGCGCTGGACGATGGCATCTGGGTCAAGTTCTACGATGGTGCGGGCGTGCAGCTCCTGCAGAAGCAGCTGGCCAAGGGCGAAAGCTGGACCATTCCTGCCGGAGTGCAGGAACCCAGACTGTGGACCGCGCGGCCCGACGCGCTGGCGATTACGGTGGGCGGGAAACCGGTACCCCGCATCGCCGATACGCAACGCATCGTGAAGGACGTGCCGGTTTCCGCCGCCGCGCTGCTGGCCCGCACCGCGCCGCCGCCGGCGGCCGCGCAACAGGTTCAGGCCTCAGCATCGCCGCCGCGCCCTGCGGCGGGCAATGGCCGGGCGGAGCGCG
>NZ_RQSI01000026.1:0-59875 GCF_003856955.1 Novosphingobium sp. LASN5T | reverse complement strand
GCTGACCAGCATCAACCCACACGTCTGGCTGACCGACACGCTCACGAAGTTAGCCGGCGGTCACCCAGCCAACGCTGTTGGCGAGCTCATGCCCTGGACGCCCGTGGTCTGAAAACACCGCTTACGCTGGGCCTACCTCCTCGCTTACCGTGATTACCTTCGGGATGAGGAAGACTGGCCCGCTATCTGGGTGCAGGATGACGACGCCGTAGCTTTCGAGCGGGACTTGGCTGCCTATGAAAAGGCGCATCCCAACTGGAGCACTGACCGGGTGCTGCAAGAGTTGTGGCAGGAGTACCAGCCGCACCTCTCCTGACACCATCGCACTAAACGGCCTGACCTTGCGCACCTGACGCGAGGTCGGGTCCGTGCGCTCAATGGAGCCTACCATGGCAATCTACGAAATCTTCACGTCGCACAATGGGCGAACTCAGGGCTTTCGTGAGGGTGAGGACATGGCCCGCAGAACGTGCGAGCGCATCAACCCTGTCGGTCCTGACGGCCTGCTTCGTAAGGGCGCGCCGTTCCACGATTACCTCCCGGCTCCGGAAGGCTTCTACGTGGTGGATATGCGAGGCTTCGTACAGGGCCGTGGGTACTCCACGAAGGAGGGCGCCATGCGCGCGGCGGGCGCACTTAACCTGAGTTCGGACACGAACTCCTACCATGTCACAGAGCACCGCCTCTGATCCAATGGAGCATACCATGGCGACCAACCATGCGTTCCTGCTTTGCCTCGTGATTGGCGAAGCCCTGATTATCCTCGGCGGCGTGATCCTAACGAGCCGGGCTGCGCGGATTATCCCGAAGCTTGGGTACTAACCGGCCTCGTCTATGAGGCGCTGGACCGCCTTGATAGGCGTGTCGTCAATGAGCCTCACGGTTTCGCCGCATCCGGGGCACTCGACAGTAAGCCCTAACCGCAGCGTCTTGTACGGCACGTCCAGTTGAACGCCGCATACAGGGCAGTCTGTGTTTGCCCGGATGTCATCAAGCTCGTTCGCCATGATCGGGCTGTACCCCTTCCTAACCTGAAACGAAAGGACGCCATGCCACTATGCACCCTGCTTCTAGGGCTGACCTTCCTGTGTCTGGCGTCCCCGGCACTCTGACGCCCTACTCTCCGGCCAAGCTGGCCAAGCGGTGGGGCTGTTCGCAATCCCACATCTACAACCTGCTGAACTCCCGCGCCCTCCCCGGCTTCCGTCTAGGCAAGCTGTGGAGGGTGGCGGCCGTTGCCGTGGAGGAATACGAATGTCGCAACCATATGTCCTCGGCAAGCTCACCAGAACCCGCTCAAACGGCGAACGATACTGGTCCTTCTGCATCATCTGGCACACGCCAGATGGTCGCAAGCGTCACTCGCTTGGCACGACTGACCGGGTAACGGCTGAGGCCCTGGCCCGGAAGATATGGGCGAACCTCAGCGGGGGCGGGTTGCGTACCGTGGGGGACGTGGTGGAAGCCTACCTTGGTCCTGATGACCGCCCGCGAGGTGTGCCTGACGACAAGCGCAAGCGCGAAGCATGGGCCGCCGCAAAGGGGTACTGGTCTGGCCTTCTCCCCGAGACCGTGGATGAGGAAGTCAGCCGGGGCTATCTGGCGTGGCGCGGCAAGGCCGTGAACACCATGCGCGCCGAGCTATCTCTGGTCCGCACCGCCCTCAACTGGGCAGCGGGGAGCAACAAGCTCGACAAGGCCCCCAAGATCGTACTGCCGGCTATGCCTGAGACAACCGTAGGGCATTTGACGAAGGACGACTTCCGGAAATTCCTGGCCGGCTGTCGGTATCCCCACGTCAAGCTGTTCGCCATGCTGGCGGTCACCACCGGGGGCCGTAAGTCTGCCATCCTGCAAACCAAGTGGGGACAGGTTGACTGGGACCATGCCGTCCTGAACCTGAACCCGGAAGGCCGGAAGCAGAACAGCAAGTTCCGCGCAACGGTGCCACTCAACGACCTGATCGTGGAGGCGCTGCGCGCGGCGAAGCTGGCGGCCATGACCGACTACATCATTGAGCACAGGGGGCAGCCCCTCCAAGACATCAAGAAGGGCATCGCCGCCGCGTCCAAGCGGAGCGGCATCTACTGCCACCCGCATATGTTCCGGCACAGCGCCGCCGTGTGGATGGCGGAGGACAGGGTGCCCATGCCGGAGATCGCCTCGTTCTTGGGGCACAGGGACATCAACGTAACGACTCGCATATACGCCCGGTACAACCCGGACTTCCTGCGAGGCGCAGCAAGGAGCCTCACATGGTGAGCCAAATCAGAGCAACATGGCCCGGCAGGAGGTGCCTGCCGTGTAGATGGACGAATAGCGGCACATCGGAGACGGCTACTACCGGCCTATACGTCCAGATGGTTGACGGGGACGTGTGGTTCCACCCGTACAGCGGTGCGGCATCTGTAAGGGTAGCATGATATGCCTCGCCGCGAAGCTAAGATGTGGAAGTACCGGGGATGCTACGTGACCCGACGTAACTGTCCTGGTGTGATGCCATACGGAACATATGTGGCCGGCAAGTTTGTCTATGCCAATACCGCCGCTGGGATACGGTCCCTCATTCGGGAAGCGCTAGGTTCGCCTGAACCTAGGAGCAGTGGTTCTCTACAGACCAAAACCTAGGGGAATCTGGGGCGATCGATGGGGTTCGAACCCACGACCTCCGGTACCACAAACCGGCGCTCTAACCAACTGAGCTACGATCGCCACAAGATCGGCGCCCCCATCGTAACACGATGCAGGGCGCGGGCGAGCCCCTTTGCAGAAAGGAGCCGCCTTGAAAAGCGAAAACTTGCGCGGCCGCCGCGCGCCTGCGCGATTCCCGTGCCCTACCGGCTTTCGCGATCACCCCAGCTGCGGAACGCCACGCGCGCGGGCGTCACCCCGGTATCGATCAGCGCTTCCTCCTCCAGCCGCACCGAATCGATGGAGACCACCTGATCCAGCAGGAACCAGCGGCTGCGCACCTGCACCTGGCCAAGCGGAAGCGCGCCCGTCGCACCGGACGCGGCCCCCAGCCGCGCAGTCGCTTCCGCCGCGCTGGCATAGCCCGCTGGCGGCCGTCCCACGACCAGCGCGCGGGCGCGATCGGGGGTAATCGTCGCGGGGGCAAGCATGGTCAGCAGGCGAATCTGGTCCAGCCGCAGCGTGTTGACATTGACCGGTGAAAGCTCCGCCGCTGGCAGCGCACAGAGCCAGGGCCGCAAGCGCTGGTAGAGCACCGGCGTCATCCCCCGCACCGCGCGCAGTTCGCTAACATCGCCGACCAGCCGGTTGGGCGTGCGGTACGGAACCGGCGCGGCGCGATAGACATCGTCCTCCGCCCCGTTCGGCGCGGGCCGCTCGTCGCTGTCGATCCAGTCCGCCATGGCATCGCTCAGGCGGACCGCCTCGTTCGCTGGCACGGCCAGCCCCGCCATCAGCGCCCGCAACTGCATGAGCGCCACGGGCCGCAGCGTGAACGTGCCGTCCACGCCCTGCTGGACCAGCGAATTGACGTTGAAGCAATTGCCCGCGTCGTCGATCCGCACGCGCGCCGCCCCTCGCGGCAGCGGCAACGGGAACTCTCGGCCCAGCAGTCCGATGCGGTCGACCGTGCGGCGATCGTCCGCATCGACCAGGGCCTTGAGCCGGGCCATGGCCACCGTTTCCGCGCTGGTGGCGGCAAGGCGCGCCTGAGTCATCGCCTGCCCGTTGCCGGCCAGCCGCGTTGCCAGGTTGAGCCGGTCGAGCATGACCGCCGCGATCACAGCCATGACCGCCACCAGCAGCAGCACCGACAATAGCGCCGCCCCACGTTCGTGAGGAGGACGATCCCGCCTCACTGGTAGTTCACCCCGACCAGCGAGACGATGCGCAACGGCTCGCCTCCCGGCTGTGGTAGCAGCACTTCGATCGCCACCGGCAATTCGCCCATGCGCTGCGGCTCCCACCGCCCCTGCCATTGCCCGTCACGGCCGCGGAAGCGCAAGGCCGGCGGCCCCGCCAGCGGCAGGACGGCGGCACCCGGCTCGGGCGCGGCGCCATCGGGGAACGGATAGCCGGCGCGGACCAGCGCCTTGCCGTCCCAGCGGTATTCCACCTTCTGCAGACTGGGCCGCGCCGCCCCGTCCGCGTTGGACCAGCCGCTGCGGGTGAAGCGCAGCACCATGCCGCCCGCTCCACCAGCTTCCAGCGCGGGATGAACCGCGCCGCTTTCGTCCCGCGCCAGACGCGGCGTGATCTGCGCCAGATCGGCTGTCCACACCGACAGGAAGCGCCGGCTGGCGGCGATGCGGTCAGTCCCGGCGCGGCTTGCCAGTTCGGCATCGACGCTGAAGCGCAGCAACGCCAGCGCGCCGCCGGCAATCATCGCGAAGATCAGCAACGCCACCAGCATTTCCACCAGCGTGAAGCCGTTTGCCGCATGCGGCCATTCACGATGATCGCGCACTGGCGTCATGACGCCGGCAACCGGGCAAAATCGAGCGTGATCGCCTGGCTGGCGCGGCCCGGCGTTACCTCGCGCACGGTCAGCGTGATGGCCAGTACGCCGAAGTCCGCCTGCGGCGCGACGTGCCGCGTCCATGCGAACTGCCGGCCGGCATTGCGGATCGTGCCATTGGCGTCGCCTATCGCGGGGGGCACGGGATCGGTCAGGATTTCCGCCGCCATGTTCTGCGCCACAATCTCGCGCAACAGGCGCTGGTCCAGATCGGCGGTGCGCGCGATGCTGGCGCCTTCCATCCTGAGCAGGGCCAGCGCCGCCAGCGCGAACACCGCCAGCGCGATCATCAGTTCCAGCAGGGTGAAGCCCGCTTCCTCGCCGCCGCCGTCACGCCGCATCGAGCGTGACCTTCCCATCGCGCGCGATGCGCAGGACCAGATGCCGGTCCCCGCGATCCAGCCGGACCGCGCCATCGCCGCTGGCAAGCCCCAGCGTATCGAACACGATGCGCCCCCGTCCGCCCGGCTGGGCGACCGTGGCCCACGTGCCCTGCTTCCACGCCGCCAGATCGAACCCCTTGCCGGGAAGCGCCTGCCACGCGCCGTCGACGCGGCGCTGGAAGTAGTACCCCGCCGGCCCCACCACCAGCACCACCGGCGCGCCGCCGACGATCGCTTCGTCCCGCGCCGCGATGGTGCGCGCGGCGAAGCGCTCCGCCTCGTTGCGCAGGATGCGCTCGTCGCCGGGCAGCGACAGCACCACCACCGCCGCCAGCAGGCCGATCACGAACAGCACCACCAGCATCTCGACCAGCGAGAAGCCGTTGGCACGCGCGGACGACGGTGCGCAAGGAGACGACGACGGAGCCATGCGATCCCGATAGCAGGCCGGACGCCCGCATCCTATGGCTGCCGACACATCGCGCACAGCCGATGTTGGCGTTCGGTGCCGGATCGGCTACCCAAATGATCATGGACGCACCCGTCAACGAAGCCTCGCTGGACCGGCTGCTCGCAACGCCGGGCCTCGTTCGCGTCCCCACCCCGCGCGCCGACATGGTGATCCTGCGCGATTTCCTGACAGCAGAGGAATGCGCGGCGCTGATCGCCCGGATCGAGGCGGATCGCCGGCCCTCGACCATCGCCGACCCCAACGGCGATCACTATTTCCGCACGAGCGAAACCTGCGATCTGCCGATGGCCGCGCCCGACGTGTTGGCGCTCGACGAACGTTTTTCCGCGCTGTGTGGCATCGACCGGCCGTTCGGTGAACCGATCCAGGGCCAGCGCTATGCCCCGGGACAGGAATTCAAGGCACACACCGACTATTTCGACGAACACGGCGCCGATTTCGACCGCTATTGCGCCGTTTCCGGGCAGCGCACCTGGACCTTCATGGTCTATCTCAACGCGGTGGAAGCCGGTGGCGCCACGCGGTTCAAGGTTCTCGACAAGCTGATCCATCCCGAACCGGGCAAGCTGGTGGGCTGGAACAACCGCCGGCGCGATGGCAGCGTCAACCCGGCGACGATCCATCACGCCATGAAAGTGCGTAAGGGGCTGAAATACGTGGTGACGAAATGGTATCGCGAACGCCCCTGGCAATAAGCTGGCCCTAGCTCAGCCCTCGGGTTCGGTACCAGTGCCGCGAATCGTCGGCAGGCATCGCAACAGCGTTTCCACTTCGCCCGCGGCAAGCTGGGTGACGAAGCGCGCTTCATGCGCCGCAATGCGCTGATTGGCTTCGTCCGCCATTTTGCGCCCCTGATCGGTCAGGGTGAGCGCGTGCGAGCGGCCGTCGGCCCGGGTGCGCGCAACAAAGCCCCGGTCCATCAGGCGCGCGATGATCGGCACCATGTTGGCGCGCTTGATGGCCAGCGCATGCCCCACCTCGGTTTGCGAGCAATCGGGGTTTTCGCCGATCACCAATAGCGTGGTCACTTCCGCAGGCCGCAGGTCAAGGTCCGCCAACTCGCGCGCGAGGTCGGCCATCATCACCGCGGAAGCGCGGCGCAACTGATAACCCAGGCGGCTTTCCAGCGCGTTGGTCAGGGTGGTCATGGCGATACTCTAGAACGGCTATCGCAGATAGCAATGCCACGCACCGATACGGACGGATCGCTGCGAAACGCTTTAACGAAAGGGCGAAAACGAAAAGGGCGGCCGAAGCCGCCCTGCCCGTCTGGCTTTTCGCGCGCGATCAACGCTTGAGCGAAAGACCGCCGAACCGCTTGTTGAACTGCGCAACGCGGCCGCCCTGATCCATCTGACGCGTGCCGCCGGTCCAGGCCGGGTGCGAGGTGGGATCGATGTCGAGCGCCAGCGTGTCGCCTTCCTTGCCCCAGGTGGAGCGGGTTTCGAACACGGTGCCGTCAGTCATCTGCACCTTGATCATGTGGTAGTCGGGGTGGATATTGGCCTTCATCGGTCTTGCTCCGCTTGGCGACCGGTTCCGACCGGTCTTCGGGAAACTGGAAAGCGGCGCCCCTAATGGATACCGCGCGATTTGTCGAGTCCCTGGTCGGACGCCCCCGGCATCCGTCGGGAGCCTGCTCAGCTGTCCGCGATCATCGCGGTGAAGCTGACCTCGCAGGTCACCTTGCCATCGACCATGGCCTTGCCCGCGAACTTGCAGACGCGCGCGCGCTTCTGCGTGAATTCGACGTGCAGGTGCAACAGGCAGCCAGGCTCCACCGGATTGCGGAACTTGGCGCCCTCGATCGCCATGAAATAGACGAGCTTGCCGGTGCCGGCGAGCCCAAGCGTTTCCACCGCGAGCACGCCGGCGGCCTGCGCCAGCGCCTCGATCTGGAGAACGCCGGGCATGATCGGCCGGCCGGGGAAGTGCCCCTGGAAGAACTGCTCGTTCATCGAGACAGCCTTGACCGCGTGGATCGATTCATCGGGCACAAGGCCCAGAACGCGATCGACCAGCAACAGGGGATAGCGGTGCGGAAGCGCCGCCATCACCTTGGTCACGTCATAGTCGAACGGTGCGGCACCCGCGCCGTCCGTCTGATCTTCCGCCATGCTGCCCCCGTATGCCCCTGTCCGACGCGGACGGCCTTAGCGGCCGACCGGCGCCTTCTTGTTGTCCGGCTGGGCGGCAGCGGCCTGCGCCGCCTGCTGCTGGGCCTGCTGTTCACGCTGCGCGCGCGGCAGCCAGCCGGCCGGCGGCACGAGCTGCGCCGAGGGGATCAGCGCGTTGAGTTCGGTCAGGATGTCCTGGTTCAGGTTGTACGCCTGGTCCGCCTTGATCACCGATTGCGAATCGAGGACCAGCGAAATCTTGCGCTTGGTCATCGCGCTCTGCGTGGCATCGTCCAGCTTGTCGCCGATCTGTTCGAGAACGTACTGTTCCGAAAGCTGCAGCGGCTCCAGGATTTGCTGGATTTCGCGCTGACCGGCCTGTTCGATCTGCTGGATCTGCGCGTACTGCTGGCGCAGCGCGGCCTGATCGGGCTTGGGCGCCTTCGAATCCGCTTCCAGCTTGGCGTACAGCGGCTGAAGCTGCGCGGTGATCTGGTTCTTGCGCGTGTTGGCCTGGTCGATCTGCGCCTTGTAGGTCACCGGGCGCTGCTGCTGCGCGGTCTGGTAGGCCGAGGACGAAGCGACGATCGCCGGGGGGTTGGCCACCGCGACGCCGGCGGCGACAACGCCACCGGTAGCGGCCGGAGCGGCCGGCGCGGCGGCCATGGCCTGCGGAGCAACCGAAACGAGAAGGCCCGCGACAAGGGCCGATGCAATGCGCGTGATCATCAGAACTGGGTTCCTACGTTGAAAGTGAATGCCTTGGGGTCGTCGCCTTCGACCTTGCTGAGGACTTTGGCGAAATCGATGCGGAAGGGACCGAACGGCGAGTTCCAGTTAACGCCGATACCAACCGAGATGCGCGGTTTGGGACTATCGCCCACGAAGACCTCGTCGTACTTCTGCGCAACTTGGTTAACCGCCCCGCTGGAATCCTTGCTGGAAGTGGTCAGCTTCTGGGTCAGGTTATCGAGATACAGCAACGTTCCTGCCCCCGTTGTCTGTGGATGCGCCACACCAAACACGGCGCCCGCGTCAACGAAGATCGAAGGCCGCAGCCCCATCTCACGTGCGCCCGAGCCCAGCGGAATCTCGACCTCGGCGTGGGCAAGGTAGTAATATTTGCCGCCCAGCGCGTCATCGACCCACTGGTTGCGATCGGTCGAAACCGTGCCACCCGCGCCGGTCTGCTGATCATACCCGGAATACTGCTTGCGCAGCACGCGGGGGCCGACGCCGCGAATGTCGAAGCCGCGGATCTGGGGTTCGCCCAGGAAGAAGCGGTCGGTCAGGCGCACGTCGTCGATCGACGGATCGTTGGAGCGGCTGCCCAGCGCCTTGATCGCGCCGCCTTCACCGCGCAGCGAGAAGATGAAGCCATGGCCCAGCGGTACATACTTCGAGGCGTTGGCCGTGAGGCGGGCATACTTCACCGAACCGCCAAGCCCGGCGATGTCACCACCCAGCACCAGCGAGGAGCCGCGCGTCGGCCGCAGGCGGTTGTCGCGCGTGTCATAGACTAGCGACACACCCAGGATCGAGCTGGTGCGCTTGCCGATGGCGTCGCACAGATACCGACCGGCCAGCAACGGGCTGCACTGGCCGTTGAGGTAGTAGGTATCCTTGTCGAGCGTCACGTTGTCGAAGTTGAGCGTGTAGCGCCCGATCAGCGAGGTATATTCGGTCAGCGCCACGCCGATGCGGGCCTGGAAGCCGGTGGTGGCCTGCCGGTAGGTCGTGTTGCGGTTGCTGTTGAAGTAGTTGAAGCTGTTGTAGTCGCGCCGATAGACGTCCATGCCGAACGACACGTTCCGGTCGAACAGGTAAGGCTCGGTAAAGCTCACCTGCACCGCGCGCGAATAGCGCGAATAGTCGACGCTGAGGCCGACGGTCTGGCCACGGCCGCGGAAGTTGTTCTGCTGGATCGAGGCCTGGAAGATGAAGCTTTCAAGGCTGGAGAAGCCGGCGGAAAGCTGGAGCTGGCCGGTCGGCTTTTCCTCGACGTTGGCTTCCAGCACGATGCGGTCGGCCGCGCTGCCGGGCTTCTGCTCGACCTCGAACTTTTCCTGGAAATAGCCCAGCGACTTGATGCGGTTGGTGGAGCGCTTGATCTGCAGGCTGTTGAAGGCGTCGCCCTCGCCCAGGCGGAACTCGCGGCGGACCACCTTGTCCTGCGTCAGCGTGTTGCCGTTGACGTCCACGCGCTCGACATAGACGCGTGGTGCTTCCGCCATGCGGAAGGTCACGCTCATCGTCAGGTCGTCCTTGTCGCGCTGGAAGTCGGGACGGACGTCGGCGAAGGCATAACCGAAGCTGCCGGCGGTTTCGGTGAGGCTGTCGACCGTGTCTTCAACGGCCTTGGCGTTGTACCACTGGCCCTTCTTGATGCTCAGCCGCTCGGCCAGCTTGTCGCCATCGAAGTCGCGCAGCTGGCTGTCCACCTTGACGTCGCCGAACTTGTAGCGCTTCCCCTCTTCCACCACGTAGGTGATGATGAAATCGCGCTTGTCGGGCGTCAGTTCGGCCACCGCCGAAACCACGCGGAAATCGGCATAGCCGTTGGTCAGGTAATACTGGCGCAGCTTCTGCTGGTCGAAGGCGAGGCGATCCGGATCGTAGCTGGTGCCCGAGCTGAACAGGCGGAAGAAGCGCGACTGCTTGGTCACCATCTGGCCGCGCAGTTCCCCGTCGGAGAACTTCTCGTTGCCGATGATGTTGATCTGGCGGACCTTGGACTTCGGCCCCTCGCTGATCTCGAACACGATATCGACGCGGTTCTGTTCGAGCATGACCATCTTCGGTTCGACCGAAGCGGCGAAGCGGCCCTGCCGCTTGTACAGCTCGATGATGCGGGCCACGTCCGCGCGCACCTTGGAACGGGTGAAGATCTGGCGCGCCGAAAGCTTGATTTCGGGCAGGATCTTGTCTTCCTTGAGGCGCTTGTTGCCCTCCAGGATGATACGGTTGACGACCGGGTTCTCCTTGACCTGGATCACCACGTCGCCGTTGTTGTTGCGCAGTTGCACGTCCGAGAACAGCTCGGTCGCGAACAGGTCCTTCAGCACCTGGTCAGCGGCGGCCTGGGTATAGCGATCGCCTTCGCGCAGGCGGATGTAGGAGCGGATGGTATCCGGCTCCAGCCGTTGCGCGCCATCGATCGTGATCGTCTTGACCGTGACTTCCGCAACCACTGGTGGCGCGGCGGGCGCCGGCGCAGGGGTGGCGGGAACCGGAACCGCGCTGGCCGGCGCGGCTTGCCGGGCATGTTTGCCGAACAGGGCCGAAGGCTTGCGCGCGGGCTTCTGATCCGCCTGGCTCTGCTGCGCCGCCGCCATTTCGGGCACGCCGGCCATGCAGGTGGTGACCATCAGGGCAATAGCCACCGACGACGCCCGTGGCGAGGCAGGAACGGTCCGGCCCGAGTTACGTCCAATCATCACCAAGCGCCATCCCGTGTGTTCTTGCGGCAAACCCTTTTCAAGGACCGGCCGCACCAGCAATCGCCGCCATCTGCCCGAAGCAGCCCCGCCAATCAAGCAAGCAGGCTGTCCAAGCGTTCGATCGCCCCGCAAATTGTGGAAAATCCGGCCCCCGCGACCGGATTGTATCCCCTACCCCCCGAACACTTTCAGCGACGCAACGTCATTGATCGTAACAAAGAGCATCAAACCGACAACAAACGCCAACCCGGTCCGGAACGCCCATTCCTGGCCGCGCCGGCTGACCGGCTTCCTGCGCACCGCCTCGGCGGCGTAGAAAGCGAGATGACCTCCGTCCAGCACCGGAATTGGCAGCAGGTTAATGAACCCCAAGTTAATCGAGATCAGCGCGACGAACCATGCGTAGTTGCGCCAGCCCGATACCAGTTGCTCGCCGGAATACTTGGCGATCTTGATCGGCCCACCAAGCTCCTTCACCTCGCGCCGGCCGGTCACGATCTGGCCGATGCCGGTCACCATCATCCCGATGATGTCGCGCGTCTGCCCCACCGCGTCGGCCACGGCATCCACCGGTCCGGCGCGCACCACGTCGAAACGGGCCGGGCCGATGCCCAGATAGCCGATACGCTGTTCGTTTCCGAAAGCATCGGACATCACCTTGGCTTCGGGCGTGACCTGCATGGGCAATTGCTTGCCATCGCGCTCGATTACCAGATCCAGCGGTTCGGCGGGGTGCTGCGACACTTCCATGCGGATTTGCAGGAAATCGTCGATGCGCGCACCTTGCAGCGACACCACGCGGTCGCCCGCGCGCAGCCCGGCCTTGTCGGCCACCGAGGTCGGCTGGACCACGCCCACCACCGGCGAGGCAACAACACGCCCATCGATCATGTTGAACGCCGCCAGGATCAGCACCGCGAAAACCAGATTGGTCACCGGCCCGGCCAGCACGATCAGCGCGCGTTGCCACAGCGGCTTGGCCTGGAACGTCCGCTCGCGTTCGGCGGCGGGCAGCGAAAGCCAAGCGGGATCGGGCTGGCTCGCCGGGTTCATGTCGCCCGCGAACTGGACGTAACCGCCCAGCGGCAGCATGGACAGCTTCCAGCGCGTGCCGCGCTTGTCGGTCCACCCCGCCAGTTCCTTGCCGAACCCGATCGAAAAGCTTTCCGCCTTCACGCCGAACAGGCGGCCGACAAGATAGTGCCCCAGTTCGTGGATGAACACGAGCGGCCCGAGCACGAGAACGAAGGCCAGCAAAGTCACCAGGATCCCCGGATCGTGCAGCGGTGGTGTGGGCATCAGTGCGCAAGCTCCATCGTTTCACGCGTTCTGGCCCGCGCGGCGCGGTCCACCAGAATAACATCATCCAGCGAGCCCGGGGCGGAAAAGTCGTTCATCGAATCGAGCACGCGCGCCGCATTCTCCGCAATATCGGTGAACGCGATCTGACCGGCCAGGAACGCGGCCACGGCGATCTCGTTGGCGGCATTGAGCACGGCCGGCGCGGAACCGCCCGCCGTCACCGCCTCGCGCGCCAGGCGGGTGGCGGGAAAGCGCGTTTCATCGGGCGCGCGGAACGTCAGTTCGCCAATGGCGGCAAGATCGAGCGGGGCGCAGGGCGTGTCCATCCGCGCGGGCCAGGCGAGCGCGGAGGCGATCGGCACGCGCATGTCCGAAGGGCCAAGCTGCGCCAGCGTGGACCCATCGCGGTATTCGACCATCGAATGCACGATCGACTGCGGGTGAACGATGATGCGCAGCCGCTCCACGCCCACGGGGAACAGGTGGAACGCCTCGATGAATTCCAGCCCCTTGTTCATCATCGTGGCCGAATCGACGCTGATCTTGGCGCCCATCGACCAGTTGGGGTGCTTCACCGCTTCGGCAGGGGTCGCGCGGGCCAGGCGTTCGGCGGGCCAATCGCGGAACGGGCCACCGCTGGCCGTCAGCGTGATCCAGCGGACGTTGGCGGCGTCGTTGCCCTGCAGGCACTGGAAGATCGCGTTGTGTTCGGAATCGACCGGCAGCAGCGTGGCCCCGGTCCGGGCGACCGCCGCGGTCATCACCTCACCAGCGGAAACCAGTGCTTCCTTGTTGGCCAGCGCGATCACCTTGCCCTGTTCGATCGCCGCCATGGTGGGGGCAAGACCCGCGCACCCAACGATCGCGGCCACGGTGATATCCGCGCCGCGCGCGGCTGCCTCGACCAGCGCCGCCGGGCCGCCCGCGGCTTCCACGCCCGATCCGGCCAGATGTTCGCGCAGCTCGGGCAGCCGCGCCTCGTCGGCCACGACCGCCACTTCCGCGCGGAATTCGCGCGCCAGCGCCGCCAGTTCCGCCGCCTGTGCGTTGGCCGTCAGCGCTACCACACGGAAGGCATCGGGATTGCGGCGGACGAGATCAAGGGTAGAGGCGCCGATCGAACCCGTCGCGCCCAGAACCGAAATCGTGCGTTGTCCGGTCATCTCAGGCTCCTCCGCCAAGTCCCATGGCCCAGGCCGTGCCCGCGACAATCGCCACCGGCAACAGGCCGTCCACGCGGTCCAACACGCCGCCGTGGCCGGGGATCAGGCGCGAACTGTCTTTCACGCCGGCCCGGCGCTTGAGCCAGCTTTCATAGAAATCGCCGGCCTGCGCCACCACCGCCAGCCCGGCGCCGGCCAGCGCCGCCATGCCGACGTTGGTTATCGCCAGCGCCTGCTTCAGGCTTGGCCCGGTCGGCCCGAGCGCCGACAGCATGTATCCGCCCGAAAGCGTGACCAGCGCCAGCCAGATGCCCGCCGCGGCCATGCCGCCGGCAAGGCCGGCCCAGGTCTTGGAGGGGCTGATTTTCGGCGCGATCTTGGGCCCACCCAGCGCGCGCCCGGTGAAGTAGGCTCCGGTATCGGTGCAGATCACCAACCCGATCACCGCGATCAACAGTGGCGTGGGCATGACGATCAGCGCGAGCGCTGCCCAGCCGATGTAGAACGCGCCGGTAATCGCCGCCGCTCCCAGACGCGCCGGGTCCGTCGCGATCCGGCTCGCCAGCATCACGTACTCGCCATAGGCGGCGAAGGCGACCAGCGCGATGAAGCAATCGAGCACCACCCCATCGCGCCATATGGCGAAGCCCGCGATGGCGAGCATGACCACGGCCGAGGCGACACGCACCGGAAGGTCGTTCCGCCGGGCCGGCGTGGCGGCGCCTTCGGCGGACGGATCAGCGACCGCCAAAGCGCCGCTCGCGAGTCGAGAACTGCTCCAGCGCCTGCCGCAGATGCTCGGGCGTAAAATCGGGCCACAGCACGTCGGTGAACCACATTTCGGCGTAGGCGGCCTGCCACAGCAGAAAATTGGAAAGCCGCACCTCACCCGAGGTACGGATCAGCAGATCGAGCGGGGGCAGATCGGCGGTATAGAGCTCGGCCTCGATCGCCTCCGGGGTGATCGCGCCCTTGGCGGCAGCCCGCGCCGCCGCGCGGGCGATCTCCTGTTGCGATCCATAGTTCAGCGCGATCGCCAGCGTGGTGCCGGTGTTCGCCGCCGTGCGCGCCATAGCATCTTCGATCAGATCCACGATATCGGGGGCAAGCCCATGATAATCGCCGATAATCCGGAGCCGCGCGTTGTTGTCGATCAATTCCTGCAGATCGCTGCGGATGAAGGCCTTGAGCAGCCCCATGAGGTCGGCGATCTCGTCCGCCGGGCGCTTCCAGTTCTCGGACGAGAAGGCATAGAGCGTCAGCGCTTCAAGCCCCATGTCGCGCGCGGCGCGCGCCACTTCGCGCACCGCGTCGACCCCGCGCTTGTGCCCGACGACGCGCGGCAGCAGGCGCTTCTTCGCCCAGCGCCCGTTGCCATCCATGATGATGGCGACGTGCCGCGCGACGCAACCGGTATCTCCCGACCCGTTTTTCGGGGCGACCGCCGCGCTCACTTGCCCAGGATTTCCTTTTCCTTCTGGGCGGCGGCTTCATCGGCCGCCTTGATGTAATCGTCGGTCAGTTTCTGGACGTCGGTTTCGGCGCGCTTGCGCTCGTCTTCCGAGATTTCCTTCTTGTTCTCGTCCGCCTTGAGCGCTTCCATGCCGTCGCGACGGACGTTGCGGATCGCGATGCGCGCCTTTTCGGCATACTGGCTGGCCAGCTTGGCCAGCTCCTTGCGGCGTTCCTCGGTCAGATCGGGAATCGGCAGGCGCAGGTTGTTGCCGTCGTTAATCGGATTGAGGCCGAGCCCCGCCGAACGGATCGCTTTTTCGACCGGCCCGATGTTCGACTTGTCCCAGACCTGCACCGACAGCAGGCGCGGTTCGGGTGCGGAAACGGTCGCGATCTGGTTGAGCGGCGTGTGCGCGCCATAGACTTCGACCGTGATAGGATCGAGCAGCGCGGTGTTGGCCCGGCCGGTGCGCAGGCCCGAAAGATCGCTCTTGAACGATTCAACCGCGCCCTTCATCCGGCGTTCGAGATCGGCCTTGTCATACTTGGCCATGGTCAGGCTTCCTTCTGCACGATGGTCTGCGTCCCCTCACCCGCCAGCACGCGGGCAAGATTGCCCTGCTCGCGGATCGAGAACACGACGATGGGAATGTGGTTATCGCGGCAAAGCGCCACCGCGCTGGCGTCCATCACCTGCAGGTTGGTTGCCAGGACGGTGTCGTAATCCACGGTTTCATAACGCTTTGCCGAAGGATTCTTCTTCGGATCGGCATCGTACACGCCGTCGACGCTGGTGCCCTTGAGCAGTGCGTCGCACTGCATTTCGGCCGCGCGCAACGCCGCGCCGCTGTCGGTGGTGAAATAGGGCGCGCCCACCCCGGCGGCGAAGATCACCACGCGGCCCTTTTCCAGGTGGCGTTCGGCGCGACGGCGGATCACCGGCTCGCACACCGCGTCCATCTGTATGGCGGACTGCACGCGCGTGTGCACGCCCAGCTTTTCGAGCGAGGACTGCATCGCCAGCGCGTTCATCACCGTGGCCAGCATACCCATGTAATCGGCCTGCGCCCGGTCCATGCCCTTGGCGGCCCCCGCCATGCCGCGAAAGATGTTGCCCCCGCCGATCACGAGGCACAGTTCGACGCCGGTATCCTTTACCGCCTTCACCTCGGCGGCCAGGCGATCGACGAAATCGGTATCGATGCCAAACTGCTGGTTCCCCATCAGCACCTCGCCCGAAAGCTTGAGCAGGATGCGCTTGAACTTGGGGAGGCTCATGGGAACGGGGTACTCGCAAACGGGGGTAAACGCGGCCCTTATACGCGGATGGACCGCGCTGCCAAGGGTGGCGTGGCCGGCCATGGTGGCGGCCGCATACAGCGATCCCCGCGCCGGCGGGGAGAACGAGCCGGAGCAATACCGGCAACGCCTCCCCCGCCCGCGCGGGGACGTGCTGTTCAGAACTTACTTGATGCCGGCAGCGGCGGCGACTTCGGCGGCGAAATCGCTTTCTTCCTTCTCGATGCCTTCACCAAGCTGGAAGCGCACATAATCCACCAGCGCGATCTTGGTGCCGGCGGCCTTGCCCGCCTGCTCCACCACCTGCGCGATCGGAGTCTTGTTGTCCATCACGAACAGCTGCGAAAGCAGCGCGTTTTCCTTGGCGTACTTCGAGACCGCGCCGTCGACCATCTTGGCCTGCACTTCGGCGGGCTTGCCGCTTTCAGCGGCCTTTTCGGCCGCGATCTTGCGTTCGCGGGCGATCAGTTCGGCGTCGAGATCGTCGGCGGTCAGCGCCAGCGGGAACGCGGCGGCGATGTGCATCGCGATCTGCTTGCCCAGCGGCTCCAGCACATCGGCGCCGGCTTCGGATTCGAGCGCGACGAGCACGCCGATCTTGCCAAGGTTCGGCGCGGCGGCGTTGTGCATGTAGGGCACGACCACGCCGTTCGCCACGGCGACGTGCTTGATGCGGCGCAGCTGCTGGTTCTCACCGATGGTGGCGACGTTGTTGGTCAGCTTGTCGGCAACCGTGCCGCCATCGGGATAGGCGGCGGCCTTCAGCGCCTCGACATCGGCAGCGGCGGTGTTCAGCGCCACTTCGGTGGCCTTGCGCACGAAGTCCTGGAACTGTTCGTTCTTGGCGACGAAATCAGTTTCCGAGTTGACTTCGACGGCCACGCCCTTGGTGCCGGCAACGGCCACGCCAACGAGACCTTCGGCGGCGGTGCGGCTGGACTTCTTGGCGGCGGCAGCCAGACCCTTGGCGCGCAGCGCGTCGACCGCGGCTTCGAAATCGCCGCCGGATTCGTCCAGCGCCTTCTTGCAGTCCATCATGCCGGCGCCAGTGCGCTCGCGCAGGTTCTTCACGTCAGCGGCGGTATAAGCCATCGCGTTGATCCTTCTGTTCTTCAAACGGGTGAGGCCGCAGCAATCCGCTGCGGCCCGTAAGTCTTGTCCGGGTCAATTCGGTGACGGCCCGGGCGGGCCGCCCCAATCATCGACCGGCGCCGCCGGGGCTCAGGCCTCGACAGCTTCCTCGGCCAGCGGCTCGGCCAGCGCGCCGAAATCCGCACCCGAAGCAATGGCGGCATCACGGCCACCCTTGGTGGCGGCGGCGGCCACCGCTTCGCAGTAGAGGCGGATCGCGCGGCTGGCGTCGTCGTTCGCCGGGATCGGGAAGGCGATGCCTTCGGGCGAGACATTCGAATCGAGAATGGCAACGACCGGAATGCCCAGCACGTTGGCTTCCTTGATCGCCAGTTCTTCCTTGTTGGCGTCGATCACGAACATCACGTCCGGAATGCCGCCCATGTCGCGGATGCCGCCCAGCGACAGTTCGAACTTGTCGCGTTCGCGGGTCAGCTGAAGGACTTCCTTCTTGGTCAGACCGGCGGTGTCGCCCGCAAGCTGTTCTTCCAGCGCCTTGAAACGCTTGATCGACTGGCTGATCGTCTTCCAGTTGGTGAGCATGCCGCCCAGCCAGCGGTGGTTGACGAAGTGCTGGCCCGAAGCGCGCGCGGCCTGCGCGATCTGCTCCTGCGCCTGGCGCTTGGTGCCGACGAACAGCACCTTGCCGCCGGCCTGCACGGTGGCCGAGATGAAATCGAGCGCGCGCGCGAACAGCGGCACGGTCTGCGACAGGTCAAGGATGTGGATGCCGTTGCGGGCGCCGAAGATGTACGGCTTCATCCGCGGATTCCAGCGGTGGGTCTGGTGGCCGAAGTGCGCACCGGCCTCGATAAGTTGCTGCATCGTGACGACAGGAGCCGCCATAGGTATTTCCTTTCCGGTTCAAGCCTCCGGGAAACTGGAACCAGGCGGAGATCCCGCCACGGCACCGGTATGTGCGTTTCCCGTGTGGATTACCGTCTCTCATGCAAGGGGCACCTGCCCCTGCACCGTCCGGCGCTGGCGCCCTTAGAGCAAGTGCGGAAAGAAATCCACCTCGAATTTGCTGGCGCGCGACCGGCCGGTTCCGACGGCGAGGACAGCGTCACGCCGACGATCTCGACTTCCGTCTGTCGCACGCAAAAAACGCCGCACGGCATTTTCCGCTTGAAGATACGGAACAAAAAGAGAACATAAGGGGCATTACGGCATCCGGTAAGGAACCGTTAACCATATTCCGAGTTATCCACATGATGTCCACAGGCTGTCAAGGCGAACCTTGGCCGGGGACACAGGGTCGAAAGGCTGGTTGTCATGCTTGGTGTTCTTGTCTCGCTGCTTTTTGCCGGTGCCGGCCTTCTGGCCATCGGTGCGATTGGGGCGACCGTAACCGCGCAAGCCGGTGCGGTGCGCGGCCTGTTGCGCCAATCGCGCGCCGGCGTGGCACACCGGGAATACTGCGTCAGCATCGTGTCGGACATGCCGGCAGTCGCGCCTGCGGCGGGATGCGGTCCGCGCCGCGCCCCAGTCCGCTCGATCAGGCGGACGGCGGAGCGGCGGATCGCCCCTGCCCGCCGCGCAGCCGCCTGACGCGCGCATAGCGCACCACGCCCACCGGCACGAGCGCGAGATAGATCCCGCAGATACCCACCAGCGTCAACCACGGTTCCGTCAGCAGCGCGGCAATCACCAGCCCGAACAGCGCGATCACTTCCAGGCGGATGGCGCGGCGCGGGCGCAACGCGGTCCAACCCAGAGTGGCCATGTTGGATATCATCAGGAACGCGATCAGCGCCGCCCATACTCCGACGAACATCGGATAGCGGAATTCCTCGCGCCCGCTGGCAATCCACAGGTACAGCGGCAGCATGGCCAGCCCCGCACCTACGGGCGCCGGCACACCCGTCAGGAAACCGGCTGATTTATGCGGTTGGTCCGCCATGTCGATCCGGGCGTTGAAGCGGGCCAGCCGCAACGCGCAGCACACCGCCAGCGCCAGAGCGGCGAACCAGCCGAAGCGCGGTTCGGTCTGCAACGACCACAGATACAGGATCAGGGCAGGCGCGACGCCGAACGAAATCGCGTCCGACAGGCTGTCCAGTTCAGCGCCGAAGCGCGACTGCGCCTTCATCATCCGCGCCACGCGCCCATCGATGCCATCGAGAATGCCGGCGATGATCACCGCCATCACCGCGCGTTCGAAATCGCCGTTGATGGCAAAGCGGATGCCGGTCAGCCCCGAACAGAGCGCGGCGGAGGTGATCGCGTTGGGCACCAGCGCGCGCAGGGTCAATCCGCGCGGAAGGCGGGTGCGGCCGAAGTCCTCGCCGTCCGGCAGAGCTTCGCCATTCACGTCAAACGTCTCTTCGGGCTCCGCCGACGGCGCAGGCCCGGAGGTCACTGGCTGACGCCCTCGATCATCGGCGCCTGCCCGATCTCGGCCAGCACGGTTTCGCCGGCGATCACCCGCTGCCCCATCAGCACCTTGGGTTCGGTGCCTTCGGGCAGATAGACATCGACGCGGCTGCCGAAGCGAATCAGGCCCACGCGCTGGCCGGCGGCAACGATGTCCCCGCCCTTCACGAACGGCACGATGCGCCGGGCGATCAGCCCCGCGATCTGTGTAAACCCGATCTGCACCCCATCGCTGCGCTCGACCAGGAAATGCTGGCGCTCGTTCTCCTCGCTGGCCTTGTCGAGATCGGCGTTGAGGAACTTACCGGGGATATAGACCACGCGGCGGATCGTGCCGCCAATCGGCGACCGGTTGATGTGGACGTCGAACACGCTCATGAAAATGGACACGCGGGTCACCGGCGTTTCCGCCATGCCCTTCGCACCCGATCCGTCATCGGCGGTCAATTCGCGCGGCGGCGGCACCTTCTGGATCAGCGTGATCAAGCCATCGGCGGGCGACACCACGAATCGGTCATCGCGCGGCGTAACGCGCAGCGGATCGCGAAAGAAGGCGAGGATGCCGACGGTGAGGAACGCCAGCGGCCAGGCCAGCGTCTCCCAGGCCATGACCGCGCTGCCTAAGCTCAGCGCAGCGGAAACAAGCGCGAACTTGCGTCCTTCGGGGTGAATGGCTGGCCAGCTCCAGCCGGCGCTGCCGCGACCGCGGTTGTCAAGAATATCTCCGGGCATGGGGCTCATCTACGGGTTGGCGCGCAAAGCGGCAAGGGCAGGTTCCGGACCGGCGGTCGCAACGGGGGCCTGCCTCGTGGAAAAAGCCCGACCTAATCGCCAACCGAACGGACAATCGAAAGACCGGTCGCGCGGACCGGCCACCGGCCTTCACGGCCAATGCGGCGAGAAGAAGCAGCGGTGGTGGACAGGGCTAGATTCGAACTAGCGTACGCTTGCGCGGGCAGATTTACAGTCTGCTGCCTTTAACCACTCGGCCACCTGTCCACACCAGTGCTGCCGGTGCGAGGGTTCCCCGGATAACGGGTCCGCCTCTGATTTGAGACCCCCGCGAAGGGGCCGTCCGGCCGAGAGGCGGCCCCTTTGGCGAAGCATCGCTTGCCTGTCAATGGGGCGACTGGCAGGAGGCGCACGATATTTTCGCATTCCAGCATAAAGGTACTCTCCATGGCCGCTCCCCACGATCATCGCGAAGCCCGGCAAGACGGACAGCGCAAGGGCCGCGCCCTACGCGGCCGCGCGGGGCGGATGCAGGGCGGACGGGGTAGCGGACGCGGCAGCCAGGGCACCGTGCGCCTGTGGGGCCGCCACGCTGTGGAAGCCGCACTGACGAATCCCGATCGCGTGGCCAAGAAACTGTGGGGCACGCGCGAAGCGATCCAGGCGATGCTCGACGATCACGACGCCGAACTGCCCGCGTCGCTGCCGGTGGAATACGCGCAGGCCGCCGATCTCGGCCGGCTGGTGGCGCGCGATGCGCCGCACCAGGGCCTTGTGCTCGAATGCCTGCCGCTGGACGACGTGGCGCTCGACGACGTGCTGGACGAAGCCGACGGCAAGACGCTGGTGCTGCTCGACCAGGTCACCGATCCGCACAACGTGGGCGCCATCCTGCGCAGTTGCGCGGCGTTCGGCGTGGCGGCGATCGTCACGCAGGATCGCCATGCCCCGCCCGAATCGGGCACGCTGGCGAAATCGGCCTCGGGCGCGCTCGAAACGGTGCCGTGGGTGCGCGTGGTAAACCTCGCCCGCGCGCTGGAGGACATCGCCGAGGCCGGATACTGGCGGATCGGCCTGGACGGCGATGGCAAGGATGCCTTCCCGCAGGCGGTGCCCTCCGGGCCGGTCGCGCTGGTGCTGGGGGCCGAGGGCGAAGGGCTTCGGCACAACGTGGCGCAGCATTGCGATTCGATCGCGCGCCTGCCGATCTCCTCGGCGATCGAAAGTCTCAACGTGTCCAACGCCGCCGCGATCGCGCTCTATGCGATCGCCACGCGTACGACCGACTGAACCGGAAGGAAGCACATCGTGAGCACAAAGCGCCTGTTCACCGGTACGCTGCTGGTGCTGGCATCGCTGGTACTGGCCGCCTGCATGTTGCTGCCCGGCAAGTTCGGATCGGATCTCACCCTGCACCGCGACGGCACGTTCAGCTTCACCTACAAGGGAGAGATTTTCCTGCTTCCGCTGTCGAAGCTGGCGCAGGACAAGCCGGTCGGCACGGGCGAGAAGAAGCCGTTCACCCCTTCTCCCTGCCGGGATGAAGGCAGCCAGGCCAGCCGGCCCTGCACCAAGGCCGAAGTCGACGCGCAGCGTGCCGCGTGGGACGTCGCGCAGCCCGGGGCATCGCAGCGCGACGCGGAGAACGAACGCATGGCCAAGGCCTGGCTCGGCGGGCTGGACCCGTCCGACCCGAAGGCGGCCGATGCGTTCGCGGAACGCCTGTCACGCCAGGCGGGCTGGAAATCGGTGATCAATCGCGGCGACGGACGGTTCGAAGTGGAATATGCCGTTAGCGGACGGCTCGACCACGATTTCAGCTTCCCGATGATCGAACGGATGCCGGCGGTAGTACCCTTCGTCACGATGATCCGCCGCGCCGATGGCAGCGTACGGATCGACGCCCCCGCCTTTGCCAGCAGCGCCTCGGCATCCCCGCTCATGGCGATGCTGGCGGAAGTGGCCAAGGACAAGGCCAAGGGCAGTGACGGCACCCTGCCGCAGATGGACGGCACGTTCACGCTGCATACCGACGGCGCGATCCTGGCCAACAACACCGACGAAGGCGCCCGGCCCGATCCAGCGGGGCAGCGGCTGGACTGGAAGATCGATGTCCGGACGGCCGCGATGCCAACGGCACTGATCCGGCTCGATCGATAAGCTTTACCCCAAAAAGAAAAACCGCGCCGATCGCATGACCGGCGCGGTTTTTCTGTGCTCGGACTTCCAGCAACGGCCGGGCTTCTGCCGGCGCGACCCGTTCGCGCCAGGCGGCCCGGCTCGTTATCAGTTCACCGCGTCCTTCAGGCCCTTGCCGGCCTTGAACTTCGGCTGCGACGAGGCCTTGATCGACATCGGCTCACCCGTGCGCGGGTTACGGCCGGTCGAAGCCTTGCGCTTGGCGACCGAGAACGTGCCAAAACCGACCAGACGCACTTCGTCGCCCTTCGAGAGCGCCCCAGAGATGGAATCGAAAACGGCTTCCACCGCCTTCGTGGCATCACCTTTCGAGAGGCCGCTGGCATCGGCGACAGCGCTGATCAAATCGTTTTTGTTCATTGCGGAACCCCCTACCTTTTCTTGGGAAAACTGCGGTTTCGGAATCGCCTTTCGGGTGCGCGGGAATTGAGCGGAGAAAGAATCCGCTGTCAAAGACAAAAGCAACGAGAAACGTTGAATTTGTCTCAAAAACCAACGCATTTCCCGCAAACGGAAAGGCGCACCCCCATGCGGAGATGCGCCCCCTGGTGATTGCGGCTTCGCGGACGTCCCGCGAAGGAGACCGTCAGTGCGCGGTGGTGGAGGCCGGCTGGCCTCCCACAGCGGCTCCAGGTTGGCTCGCCAGATCGTCCGCTTCGGTCCACTCGATCGGCTCCAGCGGCCCGGCCAGCGCCAGCGCGAGTACCTCGTCCACGTGCTTTACCGGAACGATCTCAAGCCCTTCACGGATGTTGGCCGGAATCTCGGCCAGATCCTTGCGGTTCTCTTCCGGGATCAGCACGGTCTTGATGCCACCGCGCAGCGCGGCGAGCAGCTTTTCCTTGAGGCCGCCGATCGCCAGCACGCGCCCGCGCAGCGTCACCTCGCCGGTCATCGCCACGTCCGCACGGACGGGGATGCCGGCCAGGGTCGAAACCATCGCGGTGACCATGCCGATGCCCGCGCTCGGCCCGTCCTTGGGCACGGCGCCTTCGGGCAAGTGGATGTGCAGGTCCTTGCGCGCGAAAATCGAAGGCTTGATGCCATAAGCCGGGCTGCGCGCCTTGACGAAGCTGAACGCCATCTGGACGCTTTCGCTCATGACCTCGCCCAGCTTGCCGGTCGTGCGCACGCCGCCCTTGCCGGGCACCGTCACGCTTTCGATCGTCAGCAGTTCGCCGCCCACTTCGGTCCATGCCAGCCCGGTTACCGCGCCAACCTGGTTTTCCTCGTCGGAAACGCCATGGCGGAACTTGCGCACACCGGCATAGTCGGCGAGGTTTTCGGGCGTCACGGAGACGGCCTTGGCCTTGCCTTCCAGAATCTGGCGCAGCGATTTGCGGGCCAGCCGGGCAATCTCGCGCTCCAGCGTGCGCACGCCGGCCTCGCGGGTGTAATAGCGGATCAGGTCGCGCAGCCCGGATTCGGTCAGTTCGAACTCGCCCTTCTTCAATCCGTGCGCCTCGACCTGCTTGCCCACCAGATGACGTTGCGCGATCTCGACCTTCTCGTCTTCGGTATACCCTTCGAGCCGGATGATCTCCATGCGATCGAGCAGCGGCTGCGGCAGGTTGAGGCTGTTCGCGGTGCAGACGAACATCACGTCCGACAGGTCCACGTCGAGTTCCAGGTAGTGATCCTGGAACTTGGCGTTCTGTTCGGGATCGAGCACTTCGAGCAGCGCGGACGCCGGATCGCCGCGGAAATCCTGCCCCAGCTTGTCGATCTCGTCGAGCAGGAACAGCGGGTTCGAGGTGCCCGCCTTGCGCAGGTTGGTCACGATCTTGCCCGGCAGCGAGCCAATGTAGGTGCGCCGGTGGCCGCGAATTTCCGCCTCGTCGCGCACGCCGCCCAACGACTGGCGCACGAACTGGCGCCCGGTGGCCTTGGCGATCGACTTGCCCAGCGAGGTCTTGCCCACGCCCGGAGGGCCGACGAGGCACAGGATCGGCCCCTTCAACTTGTTGGTGCGCGCCTGCACGGCCAGATACTCGACGATGCGGTCCTTGACCTTGTCGAGCGCGTAGTGGTCCGCATCGAGGACCGACTGCGCCGCCGCGATATCCTTCTTCAGCTTGCTGCGCTTGCCCCACGGCAGGCCCAGCAGCACGTCGAGGTAATTGCGGATGACCGTGGCCTCGGCGCTCATCGGCTGCATGGTCTTGAGCTTCTTCAGCTCCGCCTGCGCCTTGGCGCGCGCTTCCTTGGGAAGCTTGAGCCGGTCGATCTTGTCCTGCAGTTCCTGAATCTCGTTGGCTTCACCATCGTCGCTGCCGCCGAGTTCGGACTGGATCGCCTTCAACTGTTCGTTGAGGTAATATTCGCGCTGCGTCTTCTCCATCTGCCGCTTCACGCGGCCACGGATCTTCCTTTCGACCTGGAGCACGCCGAGTTCGCCTTCCATGAAGGAAAGCACCATCTCGAGCCGCTTGAGCGGATCGTTCTCGGACAGCAGCGCCTGCTTGTCGGACACCTTGGCCGCGATCTGACCGGCAACGGCGTCGGCAAGCGGGCCCGCTTCGGTGATCTCGCCAAGCTGGCCGGCGGCATCGGGCGAAAGCTTCTTCGACAGCTTGGCATATTCGCCAAACTGCTCGACGACCTGGCGCATCATCGCCTCGATCTCGGTGCTTTCGGCCTCGATCGCGTCGATCGTTTCCACCTGCGCCATCAGCACTTCGCCGTTGGCGCCGGTTTCGGGGGTCAGCGCTTCCAGCCGCGCGCGGCTTGTGCCTTCGACCAGCACGCGCACGGTGCCATCGGGCAGCTTCAGCAGCTGCAGCACCTTGGCGATGACGCCGGTATCGTACAGGTCATCCCGATCGGGATCGTCGCAGCCGGGATCGAGCTGGGCGAGCAGGAAAATATCGCGTTCGCCCGCCATCGCGGCTTCCAGCGCCGCGACCGACTTCGCGCGACCGACGAACAGGGGCACGACCATGCCCGGAAAGACAACAATGTCGCGCAGGGGAAGCAAGGGGTACAGATTCATCAGCAACTTTTCCGTCTGTCCCGGATCAGGGCGCCGGGCTTGAGCAGGATATGGGAGGGCATTCCCGCGCCCGCAATGGCAAAACGCATAACGGCTGTGGATCGGTGCTTTTCAGCCACTCCGCGCATTCCGTCCGCGCCAGCCCGCAATGACAAGGTCAAGGCGCTTCATCCCTCGGGCAGCAGCACCGCCGCGCCCTGCAGCGCGCCCGAACGCAGCCGGGCCAAAGCCTCATCGGCCTGCGCCAGCGGGAAGCTCTCGGTCACGGAACGGATACCGGCTTGCTCGGCAACCGCGAAGAACGAAACGCCATCCTCGCGCGTCAGGTTGGCGACGGACAGGATCTGCCGCTCCTCCCACAGGTCGGCATAGGGAAAGGCGGGAATGTCGCTCATGTGGATGCCAGCGCAGACCACGCGCCCGCCCTTTCGCACCGCCTTGAGCGCCTGCGGCACCAGATCGCCCACCGGCGCGAAGATCAGCGCGGCGTCGAGCGGTTCGGGCGGCATCTCGTCCGATCCGCCGGCCCAGACGCAGCCAAGCGAGCGGGCAAAGGCCTGCCCCGCCGCATCGTCGGGCTTGGTGAAGCCGTGGACCGTCCGCCCCTGCCAGACCGCCACTTGCGCCAGAATGTGCGCCGCCGCGCCGAAGCCGTAGAGGCCGATTACCTTGCCCTCGCCCGCCAGCCGCAACGCGCGCCAGCCGATCAGACCGGCGCACAGCAGCGGCGCGGCCTCGACGTCGGAAAAGCAATCGGGCAGCGCGAAGCAGAAATGCGCGTCCGCCACGGTATGCGTGGCGTAGCCTCCGTCGCGCGTGGCTCCGGTGAACGCGGGCGCATCGCACAGGTTCTCGCGCCCGCCGGTGCAATAGGGGCACGTTCCGCAGGTATGGCCAAGCCAGGGCACGCCCACGCGCTGGCCCACGGCAAAACCTGTCACGCCTTCGCCCAGCGCCAGAACGCGCCCAACGATCTCGTGCCCCGGGATGACCGGATAGCGCGCCTTCACCTCGCCATCGAGGACGTGAAGGTCCGTGCGGCACACGCCACAGGCGCTTACCGCGATCAGCAGTTCGTTCGGGCCGGGTGCGGGAACCGCCCGCTCTATGCGCCTGAGCGGACGGCCCGGCGCCTCGATCTCCATCGCGACCATGGTCTCAGACTTGTCCACGGGCTCATCCACAGGGTTATTCACAGGCGGACGGCTCGCAACGCAAAACCAGCGAGCAGCAGCATGAAGCCCTGCAGGAACAGGTCCACCGCCAATACCAGCCCCAGCACCCAGATCGTGTTCCACGGCCAGCCAAGTGCCAGCACCAGCGCCACGCCGATGCTGACGAGGCCGGAGAGTAGCAGCCAGCCCCACCCCCGCTCGCGCATGGCGAAGGCAACATAGGCGCGGACGAGTCCCGATGCGGCAAGGCTCGCCGCCAGCAGCAGGGTCAGCACGCCGGCCGCGAACAGCGGGTCGGCCAAGGTGACGAGCGCCGCGCCCATGTAGAGCAGGCCCGACAGCGCCCACCACCATGTCCGTCCCTGGCGCCGCACACCGAAGGCGTGGACAAGCTGGAACACGCCGCCCGCAAACATCATGACGCCCACGGTGATGGTCGCGGCCAGCGTCGCGAACATAAGATTGGCCGACGCGAGCGCGCCAAGCATGGCCAGCGCCACGCCCACACCCACAAACCATCCCCAGGCCCGGCCAGGGCGGTCATCGACAATCAGACTGCTGCCTATGATCTGTGTCATCCAAAGCGGCTCCCGATGCGGTGATACGGCGAATCCGAAGGCTCCACCCTAGCATCTTTTGCCCCGGTGGCGTTGGCATCGATCAAAAGGGCGGCAGCCATGCCGCGAGCGCCTGCGCGGAAACGAAAGCGGCGGGTTGTCTGGCCTGCCCGCCGGTGGCATCGTTGCCCCGCCATGCAGCGCATCACCATATCCGTCGACGAAACCCTTGCCACCTCGCTGGACAGCATGGCGCGCGAGAAAGGCTATTCCAGCCGTTCGGAAGCGGTGCGCGATCTGGTGCGCGGCGGACTGGAACAATGGCACAGCGAAGCGCACGCGGGCGAGCATTGCGTTGCCAACCTGTCCTATGTGGTCGAGCATCGCGTCCGCGCGCTGCCACAGCGGCTGGCGGAGATGCAGCACGCCCACCACGATATCGTGGCCGCGCGCACGGCGGTGGTCCTCGATCACTATCACAGCCTGGAAAGCGTGATCCTGAAAGGCCCGACGCACGCGGTGCGGGCCTTCGCCGATGCGGTCCGGTCGGAACGCGGCGTGCGGTTCGGCGCGGTCAACCTGCTGCGCGTGCAGCCCGACGATAGCCATGACCATGCGGACGATCACGTCCACCATGGCCACAACCACCTGTCGCCCACGCTTTAGCACCCCGACCGCGCCGACAAATCCGGCGCTCGACCACGCAGCGGCTCAACGCCGCGCGCGCCCTTTGCGCAGCGCGGCCAGAACATCGCGCCAGGATACCAGCTTGAAGTTCTGCGGCGCCGGCTGGTTGTGCCCGTCCTGCGCCACGAACAGCCCGGCGGGGTAGTCCTTGCCGAAACTGCCCGGCATCACGGCGATGCCATCGGTTTCCTCGGTGCCACCGAACCGCCCCGCCACCACGCGGAAACGCCCCGCCGGCTTCATCGACGGCAGCGCGAACAGGGCATAGGCATTGTCGCCCTGGCTCGACGCGATCAGCCAGCCGCCGTTGCGGCCCACCGGCATCAGCGCCAGGCCCTCCACATCGTCGAACAGGTGCGCGCGGTCGACGGTCGCGACCAGCGTGGCTTCGGCGGGGCGATCCTCGCGCGCATCGAACGCCCAGACGCCCCGGTCTTCCTCGCCCACATAGAGCGTGCCCGTGCGCGGATCGGCAACGCAGCCCTCGGTCTGGGTCGGCAACTGCATGGTCCGCACGATCCGCCCCGTCGGCGCCGCGCCGTCGAGCACGATCCGCACCTGCACGATCGCCCCGTGCTTGAGCACGGAGAACGCGGTCAGCCCGGCCGCATCGCGCAGCAGGCATACGCCATAAGCCTCGCCCGCGCCGCCCGTCACCGCGCCCAGCGGCTGCAGCTTCGCCGCCGCGGTATCGAGCCGCCAGACCTGCAGCTTCGCCTGCGCCTCGTCGTTGCGATCGCTGGCGACGACGATCACGCCCGCCGTGCCCATGTCGATCAGATCGACGTTGTTGAGCCGCCCGGCCGCCGCGAAATCGCGCACCTTGCCGTCCAGGCCATAGACGTAGAGCCCGGCCTTCTTGTCGGTGCCGACGATCAGGCTTTCCCCCGGCCGCGCCGGGTTGCGCCAGATCGCCGGATCATCGGCCGCATCGCCCTGCGCCGTCGCCACCGGCGCGGTTTCCCCGCGCGCGGTGACTTCGACGGTGGGGACCGACGGCGGCGCGGCTGCTGCCAGCGCGGCCGCGCTCCAGATCGTCAGCAGCATCAGAACGTCACCCGGATACCGCCGCTGTAACGACGGCCGAAGCGTTCCCATTCGATCGTGTAGTTCTCGATCGCGCCATTGGTCTTGATCCCCTTGGCGTTGAGAATGCCCGAAGGATCGACGAACCGGCGGCCCGGCTGGTTGAGCAGGTTCTGCGCGTCGAAATAAATCTCGACATGCTTGTTCACGGCATAGCGCGCCGAGAAATCCATCTCGTCGTCCGCCGCCCAATAGGCATCGCCCGCGTCGGTCAGGGTATCGGCGATGCCATCCAGCCACTTGCTGCGCCGCTGGTACTGCAGCCGCAAGGAGAAGCCGTACTTTTCGTAGTAACCGCCGACGTTGTACACGAGGTCCGAGGTGTTCGGCAGGCGCACCTTGCGGCTCGCCACCTGCAGCGCGCCGGCCGTGTCATAGACCGCCGGTTTGCTGACCTTGCTGTTGTTCACGGTGACGTTGGCGCTGATGCCGAAGCCGCCCATCCACGAAGGGATGCCGAGCTGTTCCGCCCAGGGTTCGAGCTGGAACTGCGCTGCCGCTTCCATGCCATAAATCCGGCCGCTGCCGCCGTTGGTGATGCCCGAGAAGATATAGCCCGAACGGTCGAACGCAGCGGTGTTCAGCGCGTTGGAGCCGAACGTGCGCCGCTGGGTGTACAGCACGTCGGTCACATGCTTGTAGAACACGCCGACCATCAGGTAGCCCTGCGGCTTCACGTACCATTCGAAATAGCCGTCCAGACCCCAGGCGCGCTCCGGCTTCACCGCCGGGTTGCCGCCGGAAATCGTCTCGTTGGTATCGTTGATGACCACGTTCGGACGCAGCAGATCGTAGTCGGCGCGGGCAGCGCCGGTATTGAGCGACAGGCGCACCTTCTTGGTATCGTCGAGGTTGTAATTGACGTGCAGGCTCGGGAACACCAGCATCTGCTCAGCCTCCGCCGTGATGCCGGTGGCGATGCCGCGGTTCTTGACGTGCTCCACCCGCGCGCCGCCGACGATCGAACCCCAGTCGTAGCGCAGCGTGCCCATCAGGTAGCCGGCGAATACCTGCTCGCGCACGTTGTAGATATTGGCGATCTGCGGCACGAACGTGCCGACCTTGCGCGCCGCCGCCGAAGCCGCGCGCATCTTCGCGGTATCGAAATAGCGGAACGTGTAGCCCGGCTGGATCTTGCCCATGAACGCCGTGTCGAGCGAGAACTGATTATAGTCCGTGGGAATGCCGGCGGCGGAGAACTGCGCCGCCGTGTCCAGCGTCAGCAGGTTCTCGTCCACCACCTTGGTCCGCTGGTCGAACTGGAAGCCCGCCTTGAACGTGGCGTCGGCGCCCAGGAACCGCGTCTCGCGCGACAGCACCAGCCGGCCGGTATAGGCCTTGGTGGTGTCCACCGCGTCCAGCACCGTGAACGTGGCCAGCGGCTTGGTGAAAGTATCGATCGCCGTCACCTGCGTTCCCGCCGTATAGCGCGTCGGGCCGGAAAGCTGGGTGGTGGTGTACAGCGTCAGCGGCGAAAGGTTGGGATCGGTGAAATCGTAGGCCACGGTGGGGCGCAGGTTGCGCGTGCTGGGGCTGTTCCATGACGCTTCGCCCACCACCGAACGGTCATCCTTGGATTCGGTGTAGTTGCCCAGCCAGTCCAGCGTCCAGCCCTCGCCGAACTTGTGCGTGCCCTGCAGCGTGTTGGTGAAGATCGACTGCTTGAATGCGCGCAGTGTCGACCGCTGGCGGATGTCGATGCCATAGATGGTGCCCTTCAGCGGCGTGTTGCCGATGCACACGTCGGCATAACCCGAGGTCGTCGGCGCGGTGTTCACGGTGGCGTTGCACGCCGCGCTGTTGGCGACCAGATCGCCCTGCCGGTCATCCATGTCGAAGCGATAGTTGTCGCGCGCCTCGTCGTCGGTGAAGATCGTGTAAATCGACCGCAGCGAAATGGTGTTGTTGTCGTCCGGCTTCCAGTCGAGCCGGCCGGAGACCGACCAGTTCTTGCGCGTCAGGCGGTAGAGCTTGTTTTCGGTCTCGTGCGTCCAGAAGCGGGTTTCGTAGCCCGGCCGCACGTCCTGGCTCACCTGTTCCCAGTCGTGCTCGAAATTGTCGGTGATCATCCGGCGCTCGTAGTACGAGCCGGACACCAGCACGCCGATCTCGCCACCGCCCACGTTGAAGCGGTCGGAAAGCACCAGCGATCCTTCGTACTGCGGACGGCTGCCGTATTCGGCCACGCCCGCGCCGGCCTTGCCCGCGATGTGGAAGCCGGAATAATCGAACGCCGAACGGGTGATGATGTTGACGTTGCCCGCCACGGTCTCGCCGGGCATGTCGGGCGTCACCGCCTTCGACACGATGATCTTGCCGGCGATGGCGGACGGGATCGAGTCAAAGCGGGCGTTACGCCCTTCGGGGCTGACCACGTTGATCCCGTCGAACGACAGCGTGGTCCAGTTCTTCGGCGCGCCGCGCAGGCTGATATAGCGCGCCTGCCCCTGATCGCGCTCCACCGCGATGCCCGGCAGGCGGCTGGCCGCCTGGGCGATGTTCTGGTCGGGCAAGCGCCCCACGCTGTCGGATGCGGCCACGGCCACCAGCGAATCCGACATCTTCTGCACCTGCAGCGCGGCTTCTTCGGATTCGACGATCGGGCGCGATCCGTTGACGACGATCTGCTCGCCCGCTTCCTCCTCGCCGGGGACGGCCGGCGCCTCCTGCGCAACGGCGGGTGACACGAACAGGCCACCACAGGCGCTGGTCATCAGGATGGCACGATAGAACGCCCGGCGCGCCGCGCCGGGTTGCGTGATCGAAAGCATGAACGGTCCCCACTTCTTTGACGGTCGGGGCCGCGCCTAGGGCGTTGATTTGACGGATTCGCGACGAAGATTACCGATCCGTAATGATCCTTTCACAAATCAGTCATCCATTCGCTGAAAGGTAAAGTTTGTCATTGCAAAGCCAGGCTTCTAAAGGCGGGCGAATGACCCAGACCGCCCCGCATTCATCACTTCCCCCGGCCGAAACCCTCTCGCCGGAAGCTCTGCGCGCCTGGACGCTGGAAGCGGTGCGGCGGATCGATGCCGATTTCACCCGCTCGGCCGAAACCCATCTGGTGCGCGTGGAACTGCCCCGCTTTCCCGGCATCACGCTCTATCTCAAGGATGAATCAAGCCACCCGACCGGCAGCCTCAAGCACCGCCTCGCCCGTTCGCTGATCCTCTATGCGCTGTGCAACCAGCAGATCGGCCCCGGCACCCCGCTGATCGATGCGACCAGCGGATCGACCGCCGTTTCCGAAGCCTATTTCGCCCGGCTTATCGGCCTGCCGTTCATCGCGGTGGTGCCGCACGGCACCTCGCCCGCCAAGATCGAGGCGATCCGCTTCCATGGCGGGGACGTCCATTTCGTCCAGAACGCCGGCGAAGTGACCGATGCCGCCCGCGTACTGGCGCTGGAGACGGGCGGCCATTTCCTAGACCAGTTCACCAACGCCGAACGCGCGACCGACTGGCGCGGCAACAACAACATCGCCGACACCATCTTCCGCCAGATGCGCAACGAGGAACATCCGGTGCCCACGTGGATCGTCTGCGGCGCGGGCACCGGCGGCACCTCCGCCACGATCGGCCGCTACATCCGCTACGCGCGGCACGGCACGCGGTTGTGCGTGGCGGACCCCCAAGGATCGGTGTTCCACCGCCATTTCGCCGACCGCTCGATCCGCGACCTCGGCTGCGGCAAGTGCTCGTGCATCGAAGGCATCGGCCGCCCGAGGGTAGAGCCGTCTTTCATGCCGCAGGTAGTCGACCGGATGATGGCCATTCCCGATGCCGGATCGATCGGCGCCATGCGCGCGCTCTCGCGCCGGCTCGGCCGCCGCGTTGGCGGATCAACTGGAACCAACATCCACGCCTGCGCGGCGCTGATCGGGGAAATGGCCGCCGCCGGACAAGCCGGATCGATCGTGTCCATCCTGTGCGATTCCGGCGAGCGCTACGCCGGAACGTATTACGACGACGCCTGGCTCGACGCGAACGGCATCGCCTGGCAAGCCGAGGACGAGCGCATCTACGCGCTGTTGAGCTAACGCCCCAGCCGTTCGATCAGCACGTCCGCCGCCGCGCTCACGTCGGCCCAGGCGCGCTCGAAGTCCTCGGCGTCCCCGTAATAGGGATCGACCACCGCCGTCCCTTCGCGGCCGGGCACGAGGTCCATCAGCAGTTCCAGCCGGGCGAGATGCCGGCGCGGGGCGATGGCCTGCAAATCGCGCAGGTTCTGCGGATCGAGCGCGAAGATGTGGCTGAAGCGCAGGAAATCCTCCGCCTTCGCCTGCCGCGCGCGATAGCCTGATATGTCGATACCATGGTGCCCCGCCTCGATGATCGCGCGGCGATCGGGCGGGCGGCCGACATGCCAGTTTCCGGTGCCGGCGGAATCGACCGTTACCGCGATCCCGGCTTCCACGGCCCGCGCGCGCAGCGCAGCCTCGGCCATCGGTGAACGGCAGATGTTCCCGAGGCACACGAACAGCACGGATGGCTGGTTCACAAGACTGTTTTCATCAGACGACGTACTCCCGCTGGCCGGGTCTCCCCATGCCTATCAGGGTCGCATCCTCTCCTTGGCGCGATGAAAACGCATCCTTGCTGCCGATGTCCAGCCAATTCAACGCCACAAGCACCTGCCCGATCGCACCGCCCAGCGTTTCGCCCGGCCCCAGCAGGACGATCCGGTCCGGCGCGAACTCGCGAATGGCCACGGTCATCGCGGTGGTGAAATCATAGGGAGCGAGGATCTGGTGGCCGAAGGTGTAGTCCCACAGGCTTTCCGCATCGCTTTCGAACCGCCGCCATATCTTGCCGCGCCCGTCGATCAGCGGCACCTCGGGCCGGCCGAACCAGGTGGCCGGCAGGCTGGCCCGCGCCGCGTTGGCGCTTTCCGCCATCAGCGGCGTGTGGAACGGGCCGTGGCCAGCAAGGCGCAGGGGCGGACGCGACAGGCCGGGCAGGTCCTTTTCCAGCGCATCCAGCGCGGCCTTGCTTCCCGCCACCACCAGCATCCCGCCGAGATGGATCGAGGGCAGCACGCCATGGCGCGCCATCGCCGCGTCGACTGCCCGGCGCAGCGCGGGGTCGACGCGCCAGTCCTCGCCCGCCAGCACCAGCACCGCCTGCCCGCCGGGCGCGTGCTTCTGCGAATTGACGCCCATGGCATCGGCGATGGCAAAGCCATGCTCGCCCGAAACCGCCCCCGCGCACGCCAGCGCGGTGTACCAGCCCATCGAATTGCCGGTCACCGCCACCACCTCGAACCGGTCGCGGTCGATGCTCAGGAAATCGAGATAGGACGCGGCGTAAATCAGCGGCGCCGCGATATCGCCGCGCGTGTGGAGCGCAGGGCTGAACTTAGCCGCCCCGTCCAGTTCGCTCAGCGTCGGCGCGCCACGCCCCGCGCGCAGGGCATCGAACGCGGCGAGTTCCGCCCGGCCGCCATGGTGCCGCGCCAGATAGCCCAGTTCCGGTGCGTTGTAGGTGCCGCGCCCCGGACAGACGACAAGGATGGACTGCTTAGCCACGCACCATCTCCCGCGCCTTCGCTACGATCATGTCGCGGCTGGGCAGCGTATAGGTCGCCGCGCGGGCGAGCGGGATGAAGCTGTCGGTCGCGGCGATCCGCGCCGTGGACTTGCCGCCCGCACGTTCGGCGAACAGCGCCATCAACGCCTCGCTCTGCGATCCGGTTTCGCGGCATTCATCGACGATCAGCACCTTGCCGCACGGCGCGACCGCTTCGAGCAGCGCATCCTCCGCCAGCGGCGCGATCCAGCGCAGATCGATCACCCGCACGGCAATGCCCTGTTCCGCCAGCAGCTTCTGCGCCTGAAGCGAGAGATAGACCCCGTTGCCATAGGTCACCACGGCCAGATCGGCGCCATCGCCGTGCACACCGATCTCGCCCAGCCGCACCGCGCCTTCGCCCGGTGCCTGATAGACGCTGGTCCACAGGCCATCGCCCTCGGCATGAAGATCGCGCGTCATGTAGAGCGCGATCGGCTCCACGAACACCACCACGCGCTGTTCCTCGTGCGCCAGTCGCACGCATTCGCGCAGCATCGCCACGGCATCGCGCCCGTTCGAGGGCACGGCCAGCACCACGCCGGGAATGTCGCGGAACACGGCCAGCGAGTTGTCGTTGTGGAAATGGCCGCCAAAGCCCTTCTGGTAGGGCAGCCCCGCGATCCGCACGACCATGGGATTGGTGTATTGCCCGTTCGAGAAGAACGAGAGCGTGGCCGCCTCGCCCCGGATCTGGTCCTCGGCATTGTGGACATAGGCCAGGAATTGGATTTCCGGCATCGGCAGCAGGCCGTTGTGCGCCGCGCCGATGGCAAGACCCAGGATCGCCTGTTCGTCCAGCAGCGTGTTGATCACGCGCGCCGAACCGAAACGCTGATGCAGCTTGGCCGTGCAGTTATAGACGCCGCCCTTCGGCCCCACGTCCTCGCCGCAGACGATGGCGTTGGGATATTGCAGCAGCAGGTCCGCCATTGCCCACGACAGCAGGCGCGCCATGTGCTGCGGCTTTTCCATCTGCGCGGCATCGTCGGCAAACAAAGCCGCGCGGGCCTCCGCTGCTGGAACTGGACGCTCCACGCCCTCGCGCTTCGGCGGCACGATGCTGGCCAACACGGCGGCCGCGTCCTTCAGCTTGGGCCGCCGGATCGCCAGTTCCACCTGCCGCAGCAGCGATGCCTCGATCGCTTCGTATTCGCGCCGCACGTCGGCGGCAGTCATCACGCCTTCCTCGATCAGCAGCGCCGCGCTCGCCAGCAGCGGATCGCGCTCCTCGTCGCGGCGGATGTCGTCCTTGGAAAGATAGACAAGCTGCACGTCGTTGCCGGCATGGCCATAGAGCCGCACCGTGCGCATGTGCAGGAACACCGGCTTGCGATGGCGGCGGGCATAATCGACCGCTTCACGCGCCCCGCGCCAGGCGTCCACCAGATCGCTGCCGTCACACTGGATATAGTGCAGCCCGGCGCGGCCGGAAAAGTTCGCCTCGATCCACCCTTTCGGCGTGCGCGTGGAAATGCCGATGCCGTTGTCCTCGCACAGGAACACCAGCGGCAGTGGCGTGCCCTGGAACGCGGCCCAGGCGGCGGTGTTGATCGCCCCTTGCGCGGTCGAATGGTTGGCCGATGCATCGCCGAAGCTGCACAGCACCACGCCATCCGGCGCCAGTGGCGTATCCTCCAGCCCGATCCGGCGGGCGATGCCGATCGAAAAGGCCGCGCCCACCGCCTTGGGCAAGTGGCTGGCGATCGTGCTGGTCTGCGGCGGAATGGCCAGCCGCTTCGATCCCAGCACCTTGTGCCGCCCGCCCGAGATCGGGTCTTCCGCCGAGGCGGTAAACGAAAGCAGCATGTCCCACGCCGGATTTTCACCCGGCACCCGCCCGGCGCGGTGAATCTGGAACGCGGCGTCGCGGTAGTGGAGGAAAGCGATGTCGTCCGTGCGCAGCGCTTCGGCCAGCGTGGCATTGCCTTCGTGGCCGGACGATCCGATGGTGTAGAACCCCTCGCCCCGCGCCTGCAGCTTGCGCGAAAGCCGGTCGAGCTGACGGCTGAGCATCTGGCTGTGGAGCAGCGCGGCGGCGCGTTCGGGCGCCAGCCCCACGTCGGCCAATCCCAGGTTGGAACGCCGGCGCAGCCCGCCGCCATCGAGCGCGGCAAGGAACTGCTGGTGGACCTGCTCGGCGGCGTCCATCAGCGCCACCTGGTTTCAAATGCGATCATTTCCCTTGCGTAGCGCAAGGAAAATCGGGCGTCACCCCCCTATCGCGACACATTCAATGCGCGATAGCCAAGCGCGGGATCATCGGTGAAGAACCCATCCAGACCGGTTTGCAGATAACGCCGGATCTCGCGCACGCTGCCTTCCGGATTGCGCGCCTTCGCATCGCCGCGATCACGGAAATCGCCCGCGAGGAACGTGTTCTCCGGCCGGAACGTCCACGTGCCCACGAGCAGGCCCGCCTTGTGCGCGTCCGCCACCAGCGACGTCGGTGCCCCCAGCCTGCCATCGGCGCCGAGCGGAATGATCCGGCGCGTGGCCGGAGCTACCCAGTCGGCATAGCCGGCGATCTCGGCCAGCCCCGCCAGCGTCAGCATCGCACCATAGGTCAGCGCGCCATCCACCGCCGCCACGTCGGCCGGACGCTGCGCATCGTCATCGATCAGCTGCATCAGCTGGACGTTGGCCATGCCCGCCAGCATCGTGCGCAGCCGCTTGAGATTGGCGATCTCGAACGACTGGACGATCATCGGCATCGTGGCCAGCACCCGGCTGGCTTTCACCCGCGCCAGAAACAGATCCTCCACCGGCAGGCCGATGGCGTTGAAATACGTCGAATGCTTGATCTCGGGAATGATCCCGATCGTTCGTCCGCGCGCCGCCGCTTCGGCCGCGACGAAACCGATCACCTCCTCGAAGGTGACGATCTGGAACTGCCCGTCATAGCTCATGCTTTCCGGTCGCAGCGCGCCCAGCCGCTCCTTCGCGCGCAGCGTCTTCAATTCGGCAAGCGTGAAATCCTCGGTGAACCAGCCTTCCAGCTTTTCGCCGTCGATCACCTTCGCAGCCTTGCGCGCGGCGAATTCGGGATGGGCGGCGACGTCGGTGGTTTCGGCGATGTTGTTCTCGTGCCGCGCCACCAGCACGCCATCCTTCGTGGCCACGAGGTCCGGCTCGATGAAGTCGGCGCCGTCGGCGATCGCCTTGGCGTAGGAGGCCAGCGTGTGTTCCGGCCGCAGCGCCGAACAGCCGCGATGCGCCATGAGCAGCGGCTTTGCGGGACGAGGACGCCCGGCGGCCAGCGCAGAGCCTCCGGCCAGCACCGCCATACCCAGACCCGCTCCCATCGCCATCATGCCCCGCCGCGAAAATCCCGCCGTCATGGCCCGTCTCCTCATTCCGAAGACCGCGCTAGGATCGTCGCACGACAGCAATGTGACAAGCGCCTACAACAGCGAGACGATCTCGACCGCCGGCAGTGCCGCTTGCGCGCCCGGTTGCTCGGTCCAGTGCCGCGCGTTCAGCACGCCGCCATCCGCCCGCAGGTCCGCCACGCGCGCCGTGTCGATATCGGCGAAGACCCAGCCGGCCGCGTTCTCGCTGCCGATGGCCAGCACGCCGTCGGCGGGCATTTCCCGGTCGGGCGGGCCATAGACCGCCGCCGCGCCGCGGTTGACGTCCACCGCCGGGGACCATACCGCCTCGCCCACCGTGGGCGATTGTACGGCATAGCACTGGCCTTCCAGCGCCCGCGCCTGCGCGCCGATCCGCACACGCCAGTATCCGTGCAGCGAATCCGTGCAGGAAGGCACGAGGATCACCTCTGCCCCCGCTTCCACCACCGCCCGCGCCAACAGCGGAAATTCGCTGTCATAGCAGATGTTTACCGCAATCTTGCCAAGCGCGGTCTCGAACAGCTTGAGCCCCGCGCCCGCCGCGATGCCCCACTCCTCGCGCTCGAAGCGGGTCATCACCAGCTTGTCCTGCACGCCCATCCGCCCGTTCGGCGCGAACAGCCGCGCGGTGTTGCGGAAGCGCCCGTCGGCATCCTTGCGCGGTGCGCTGGCGGCCAGGATGTGCGTCCCGTGCCGCGCGGCCAGTTCGGCATGAAGCGCATCGACGCGCGGCAGCAGCGCCGAAACCGTCTCGATCGATCCCGCCAGATCGCCCATCGTCGCCGGATCGAGCGAAGCGAGCTCCATCGCGCCATATTCGGGAAACACCGCCAGCGCCGCGCCCCCGTCCGCCGCCTGCGCCACCCATTTTGCCACCTTGGCGGCATAGGCGTCCCAGTCGGCAAGCTGGTCGATCGGATACTGCGCCGCTGCGACGCGCCAGCTCACCATTGCCGCAGCCAATACTGCATGGGCTTCACGCTTTCCCCGTCCTCGCCATGTTCCTTCCAGCCGAGTTCGGTCACCAGCCCTTCGATCGGCGCGTAGCCGCGCTTGGTCCAGAACGCATCAAGCGGGGTATAGCCCGCCGGCCGCGCCGGATGGTCGCCGGGGCGGATCACCGCCGCGAAGCAGGCGGCATCCGCGCCGCAGCGCCGCGCCTGCGCCTCGCGATGGTCGAAGAAGGCGTGGCCAATGCCGTGGCCCCGGTATTCAGGCAGCAGGACGCTTTCGCCGAAGTAGAACAGCCGCGCCACGTCCAGCCCGCGCGCCTCGAACGGGGCGCGAAACTCCGCCTTCTGGTGCAGCATCGGCGCTGCCGTGGCCGCGCCGACCACGCGATCCCCGTCGAACGCCGCGACCAGCACCGCATCGGGCGCCGCAGCATATTCGCGCAGGTATTCCGCCTCGTAGGCCGCGTCCCCATCGTAGAGATAGGGATACGCCGCAAAGACGCGGATGCGCAGGTCGGCCAGATCGCCCAGCACGGCAGCGATCTCCTCCCCGGTCAGCGGGCGGATGGCGATCCCGCTCTGTGGGCGGTCAGCGCTGGCCATCAGCCGACCACTTGCGCCGTCCAATCGGCCAGATTGTAATACATCGTCAGCCGCGTGATCCGGCCATCGGCGATGGTGAGGAAAGCGCCCGCCGGCAGCACATAAGTCTGGCCATTCGCTTCGGGCAGCCCCTCGTCCGTGGCGAGGTATTCGCCATGCACCACGAATTCCGCCGCAGCGCGCGTACCGTCCTCGTTGGCCATCAGCACGATGTCGTCCAGCCGCTCGCGATAGCAGCGTTCCATGTGCGCGATGAAGGCGCGGAAGGTGTCCTTGCCTACCTGCCGCTCGCCCTGGTTGATGTCGTGCGCCACGTCGTCCGACAGGCAGGCCAGCATCCCTTCCCAGTTCCCGGCGTTGAACGCGCCGTAGTAGGTTTCGAGAAGGGCAAGCGTTGCGGCACGGCTCATCGGCAGGTCTCCTTTGCGTCCCTGACTAGCCAATCCGCCGTTGCGGGACCAGAGCCGCGCCGGGAAAGCTGTGCTGCACCGGTGCAACAATCCGCCGCCGTGCCCGGCCAAAAGGACGTTGCGGACCGCGCCGCGCGCGGCCACAACCGGCGTCCTACGCAACGCCCTGTTCCGGACCGGAGAACCCGATGCGCGCTCGTATTCTCGCCCTGACCGCCACCGTAGCCATGGCCGCTGCCATCGCTCCCGCCCCGCTGCTGGCGCAGGACGCGCCAAAGCCCGCCACCATCGCCGTCGACGGCGCGCCGCCGGTGCCGATGGCAGTGGTCGATGCCACGCGGCCCTACATGGAATACCGCACCGCCGCTTTCCTCGATTGGAATCCGGCCACGCGCAACATGCTGATTTCCACGCGCTTCGCCAGCGTGCCGCAGCTTCACACCGTGGCCGGCCCCGGCATGGCGCGCCAGCAGATCAGCTTCGAAGCGGAGCCGCTGGCCGGCTGGTACGCGCCCAACGATGGCACGCTGGTGGTGCGCAAGGACAAGGGCGGAGACGAATTCTTCCAGCTCTACACGCTGAAGAACGGGCACCTGACGATGCTGACCGATGGCAAGAGCCGCAACGAATTCAACGCCTTCAGCCATGACGGCCAATGGATCGCCTACAGCTCCACGCGCCGTAACGGCGTCGATTCCGATCTCTACGTGGTGAACCCGCGCGATCCGGCGTCCAACCGCCTTGTCGCGCAGGTCAAGGGCGGTGGCTGGTCGGTCGCCGGCTTCACGCCCGACAGCAAGGGCGCGGTGGTGCGCGAATATGTCTCGATCCAGAAGAGCAACCTGTGGTGGCTGGATATCGCCAGCGGCAAGCTCACGCCGATCGGCGATCACACCAAGCCGATCGCCTATGCCGCCGCCGATATCGCGCCGGACGGCACGCTATGGGTCACCAGCGACGAAGGCTCGGACTACCAGCGGCTCGGCACGCTCGATCCGCGGACGGGCAAGTTCACGCCCCGCGCGCCCGAAGCCAGGGGCGATATCGAGGAATTCTCGATCGCCGATGACGGCAGCTTCATCGCCTATGCCGTCAACGAAACCGGCATCTCGAAGCTGCGCCTGCTCGACCCGAAGACCGGCGCGGTTCGCGATGTCACCGCGCTGCCGGCCGGCGTGATCTCCACGCTCAAGGTCGCGCCATGGGGCACGATCGGGCTTACCCTGTCTTCGGCCAAGGTGCCGGCGGACGCCTTCGCCGTCGATCCGAAGACGCTGGCGGCCACGCGCTGGACCACCAGCGAGACCGGCGGCCTCGATCCTGCCGCCAACGTCGATCCCGAACTGGTGCAGGTGAAAAGCTTCGATGGCGAAACCGTCACCGGCTTCCTCTACCGCCCCGATCCCGCCAAGTTCCCCGGCAAGCGGCCCCTGATCGTCAACATCCACGGCGGGCCGGAAGGGCAGACCACGCCCGGTTTCAAGGGGCGCGCCAACTACCTTATCAACGAACTCGGCATCGCGGTGTTCTATCCCAACGTGCGCGGATCGTCGGGCTTCGGCAAGCGTTTCGTCGGGTTGGACAACGGCCCGTTCCGGCGCGAGGATTCGGTGAAGGACATTGGCCCGCTGCTCGACCGGCTCCAGTCCGATCCGGCGATCGATCCGGCGCGGATGGCGGTCACCGGCGGCTCCTATGGCGGCTACATGTGCTATGCCTCCGCGATCCGCTATGGCGACCGGCTGAAGGCGGCGGACTGCATCGTCGCGATCAGTAATTTCGTCACGTTCCTCGAAAACACGCAAGGCTATCGCCGTGACCTGCGCCGCGCCGAATATGGCGACGAGCGCGATCCGAAGCAGCGCGCGCAACTGACCGCGATCTCCCCGCTGACCAGCGTGGACCGCCTGACCATTCCGCTGATGGTGGTGACCGGCGCCAACGATCCGCGCGTGCCCAAGAGCGAGGCTGACCAGATGGTGGCCGCCGTCCGCGCCAAGGGTCGCCCGGCCTGGCACATCGTGGGGCTCAACGAAGGCCACGGCTTCGCCAAGAAGGAAAACGCCGACTACCAGTTCTGGACCGAGATCGGCTTCTGGAAGGCGAACCTGCTGGGCGGGAAGTAGGGGGGCATTGTCGGGCGGAGACAACTGACCAGACGAAAATGCACTCAGGCTGCTTGCAAGTGCGTCGCGCTGAAAGCCCACCCCGCTGCGACTAACGCCACCTGCGGCGACGCAAGTCTCGCTCCCCTCCCGCTTGCGGGAGGGGCTGGGGGTGGGAAACACCCCACCGTCCAAAAAACAAAAAGGCCGCAGACACGAAGTCTGCGGCCTCTTCAGGGTCAGATCGGCACGCTGTATGCCCGCGCATAAGAGGGGGGGGGCTGGCGCGGGCGCGGACCGATCCTTGAGGGGGAACGGGCTTTAGCCGAACAGCTTGTTGGCGGTTTCGGCTACGCGCTTTCCGAGATAACGCGCTCCATCCAGTTCGGTTCCACTCGGCTGACGGCTTCCGTCGCCACCGGCGATCGTCGTCGCGCCATAGGGGGCGCCGCCGGTGACTTCGTCATGGCCAAGCTGGCCCTGGAAACCATAGTCGAGGCCGACGATGGTCAGACCGAAGTGCAGCAGGTTGGTGATGATCGAGAACAGCGTCGTTTCCTGACCGCCGTGCTGGCTGCCGGTGGACGTGAACGCCGCGCCGACCTTGCCGTTCAGCGCGCCGCGCGCCCACAGGCCGCCGGCCTGGTCGAGGAACGCCGCCAGCTGCGAGCTGATGCGGCCGAAGCGGGTGCCGGTGCCGACGATAATCGCGTCGTAGTTTTCGAGTTCGGCCACCGTCGCCACGGGCGCGGCCTGATCGAGCTTGAAATGCGCGCCCTGCGCGATTTCCAGCGGAACGGTTTCGGGAACGCGCTTCACGTCCACTTCCGCGCCAGTCGCACGGGCACCTTCGGCAATGGCGTTGGCCAGCGTTTCGAGGTGGCCATAGCTGGAATAGTAGAGAACCAGGACCTTGCTCATCGTTTTCATCCTTGCTGGTGGCGGGGGCGGCCCCGCTTGAACACCCAACCCTTATGCCGCGATTCCCGCAATCAGGTCATCCGGATAAACTGGCAGAAACCGTTCCAAAATCTTGAACAACGCGCACACCGCCCGAACCACAGCCCGTACAGGACACGGGCAATCCGGCGTGGAATTGCGCACCTTGCGATTTTCCATTATGGGCGCTGCGACGCCCCGGCTTCCGCGATAGGGTCGCTTTTCGCGACTCACCTCGCCACGCCGGGGTTTTTGATTTCCCGCGAAGACCAGAAAACTTCGCACGCTTGAGGAAGACCCGCCCATGTCCCGTCGCCGCCAGATTTACGAAGGCAAGGCCAAGATTCTCTACGAAGGCCCGGAACCCGGCACGCTGATCCAGTATTTCAAGGACGATGCCACCGCGTTCAACGCGCAGAAGCGCGGCACGATCAACGGCAAGGGCGTGATCAACAACCGCATCAGCGAATACGTGTTCACGCGCCTTTCGCACATCGGCATCCCCACGCACTTCATCCGCCGCCTCAACATGCGCGAACAGCTGGTGCGGCAGGTGGAAATCATCCCGATCGAAGTGGTGGTGCGCAATGTCGCCGCCGGTTCGATCAGCAAGCGCCTGGGCCTGCCCGAAGGCGAGCCGCTGCCCCACACCCTGCTCGAATACTACTACAAGGACGATGCGCTGGGCGATCCGCTGATCGCCGAAGAGCACATCGCCTGCTTCGGCTGGGCCTCGAACGAGGAAATGCAGGACATTTCCTCGATGGCGATCCGCGTGAACGATTTCCTGGTCGGCATGTTCGCGGCGATCAACATCCGCCTCGTCGATTTCAAGCTGGAATTCGGCCGCATCTGGGATGGCGACTACAGCCGCGTGATCCTGGCGGATGAAATCAGCCCCGACGGTTGCCGCCTGTGGGACATGACCACCGGCGAAAAGCTCGACAAGGACCGTTTCCGCCGCGATCTGGGTGGCGAAGAAGAAGCCTACCAGGAAGTCGCCCGCCGGCTGGGCCTGCTCGAAAACGACGGCGGTCCGAGCGAGGTGTTCGACCTCGGCGCGCACCGCAGCAAGCTGCGCAACAAGAAGTAGGGTTGCTTCCCCCTTCCCGCTGCTGCGGGAGGGGGGAATGCCTGCCCCCGCCATTCCGGCGCACATCCCTCATTGCCCGTTAAGCCGACTCGCGGCAGGATCGGCGCCGAGATGATGCCGCGCCGTTCCCTGTTCCTGCTGGCCGCCGGCCTGTTGCTTGACGCAACGCCCGCGCTGGCCCATTCTTCCAAGCACGTCGCCCCCAAGCCCGATTGGGCCTTCCAGCAAAGCGATCTCGCGCCCGAAGCCGGCTATCGCTTCGGCAAGCTGCCCAACGGCATGCGCTATGTGATCCGGCGCAACGCCACGCCCGCCGGCACCGCGCTGGTACGGATGGACGTGGCTACCGGATCGCTGGACGAAGGCCCGCAGGAACGCGGCTTTGCCCATTTCGTCGAACACATGGCCTTCAACGGCAGCACCCACGTTCCCGAAGGCGAGATGATCCGCCTGCTCGAACGCAACGGCCTGTCGTTCGGAGCGGACACCAACGCGCAGACCGGGTTCGAACAGACGCTCTACATGCTCGATCTGCCACGCGCCGATCCCGCCCTGCTCGACACCGCGCTGATGCTCATGCGCGAGACCGCGAGCGAGCTGACCTTCACGCCAGAAGCCGTGGCGCGCGAACGCGGGGTCGTCCTGTCGGAACTGCGCGACGGGCAAGGTTACCAGCGGGCCAATCTCGAAGACCAGCTTGCCTTCCTCTACCCCCACGCCACTTATCCCGCCCGGCTGCCGATCGGCACCGTGGCCACGCTCGATGCCGCCACGGCCGATGCGCTGCGCTCGTTCTGGGCGCGGCACTACGTTCCCGCCAACGCCACGCTGATCGTGATCGGCGATTTCGATGCCGATGCCGTCGAAGCCGCGATCCAGGCCCGCTTCGCCAGTTGGCAGCCCGCGCCCGTCCCTCCCCGGCCGGACCAGGGCAAGGTTGATCGCGCACAGAAGGGCAGGACCGAGGTCTGGCTCGATCCGGCGCTGTCCGAACGCGTCACCGCGTCGCGCCATGGCCCCTGGCTCGACGAACCGGACACGATCGCCAGCCGCCGCACGAATCTGCTGCGCCAGATCGGCTATGGCGTGATCAACCGGCGCTTCCAGCGGATGAGCCGCAAGGTCGATCCGCCGTTCCGGGGCGCGGGCTTCGGCACCGGCGACGTGTTCCGCATCGGGCGCACCACCAATCTGGTGGTCGATACGGTGGACGGCGGCTGGCAGCGCGGGCTTGCCGCCGCGACCACGGCCCTGCGGCAGGCACTCGACGCGGGCTTCACGCCTGCGGAGATCGACGAACAGGTCGCCAATATCCGCACCGGCATCGAGAACGCGGCGGCCAGCGCCGATACGCGCGGTAACGGCACGCTGGTGCAGGCCGCGCTGGGCCTTGTCCGCGACGAGACGGTGCCCACCGATCCCGCCGGTGCGTTGGCCCGCTTCAACGCCTTCGCGCCGCGGATCACGCCCCGGGCGGTGCTGGCCGCGCTCAAGCGCGAAGCGCTGCCGCTCGACGATCCGCTGATCCGCTTCCAGGGCCGCACCGCGCCATCCGGCGGCGACAAGGCGGTGCGGCTGGCATGGAACACCGCGATCCGCGCGCGCGCCGGCCTGCCGGAAACCGGGCCTTCCGGGGCTTTCGCCTATACCGATTTCGGCGCGCCGGGCGCGGTAGTTGCCGACAGCACGGAGCCCGCCTTCGGCATCCGCGAGATCCGCTTCGCCAACGACGTGCGCCTCAACCTCAAGCGCACCTCGCTGGAGACCGACCGCATCCAGGTGCGCCTTTCGATCGACGGGGGCGAGATGCTCGACACCCGCGACAACCCGCTAGCGACCGAGATGATGGCGATGTTCTCCGCCGGTGGCCTCGGCAAGCACAGCCAGGACGATCTCCAGACACTGCTGGCCGGGCGCTCAATCGGCGGCGGCATCGCCACCGGCGGCGATACGTTCTATTCGGGCGTCACCACCACGCGGCGCGATCTGGAAGCGCAGCTCCAGTACCTTGCCGCCCAAGTCACCGATCCCGGATACCGCCCCGAAGGCGAGGTGCTCTACCGGCAGAACATCGCCAATTTCTTCGCGCGCTACCGCGCCACGCCGTCGGCCGCGCTGGCCAACACGCTGGGCGGGCTGCTTTCGGACGACGATCCGCGCTTCACCCTGCAAGCTCCCGCAGCCTACCAGAAGCTCAGCTTCGCCGACTTGCGCCGCACCGTGTCCGACCGGCTGGCGAACGGCGCGATGGAAATCGCGCTGGTCGGCGATTTCGACGAAGCGCAGGCGATCGCGCTCGTCGCCCGGACCTTCGGCGCCCTGCCCGCGCGCGAAGCCGAATTCCGCGGCTGGGACGTGCAACGCCAGCGCCCCTTCACCACCACGCGCGGGCTGCGCGTAATCCGGCATCAAGGGCAGGCGAACCAGGCGATCGTGCGTTATGTGTGGCCCACGCGCGACGACCGCGATCCCGACGAGGCCATGGCTATCGATCTGCTGGACGAGGTGACTGGTATCGAGGTGCTCGACACCGTGCGCGAAAAGCTGGGCAAGTCGTATTCGCCCGGCGCGCAATCCAGCCTTTCTCACGTGTGGCGTGGCTATGGCACCTTCGCGATCCAGGCGTCGGTCGATGTGGCCGCCATCGCCGCCACCCGTGCGGCGCTGGCTGAAACCGTCCGCCAGCTCACCTCCACGCCGGTCGATGCCGACGTGCTCCGCCGCGCCCGCGCGCCCATGCTGGAGCGCATCGACAACGCGCTCAAGACCAACGGCGGCTGGATGGCGCTGACCGAGCGCGCGCAAAGCGAACCGGAGCGCTTCGAGCGCTTCCGCAAAGCCAAAGCCCGTCTGGAAGCGCTGACCCCGGCCGACCTGCTGGCCGTGGCGCGCCGCTATCTGGCGCTGGACAAGGCAGTGCAGGTGCTGGTCCTGCCCGAAGGCGTGGACGCCCCGCCCGCCTAAGCCCCCCTCCTGTCACCGACCGGTCATGCGCCGCGCCTAACGCGCGCGCAGCACGCCGTCGCAACAGGAAAGGCAGCCATGATCCGCTTCCGCACGCTTTCGAGCCTCACCGCGCTGGCGGCCGTGGCCCTGGCCGCCCCCGTGCTGGCCCAGACCGGCCAGCCCGTCGAGGTCATCCGTACAGCTCCGACCTCGGTGGATGTGCGCTGGTCCGGGATCAAGGCGGCCGACGTGTTCCGCGCGGATACGCCCGATACCACCGTCGCCACCGCCACGCCGGTGTCCGCCAACGATCGCGACGGCCATGAAACCGTCACGATGCCCGCCGGCGCGCGCGGCTGGTTCCTGGTGCGCGATCGCGCCACCGGCACCGTAACCCGCGCGGTCGAACGCGTCGTGCCGCTCGAACAGGGTTCCAATTTCCGCGACATCGGCGGCTATCCGGCGGCCGGCGGCAAAACGGTGCGCTGGGGCATGATCTACCGCGCGGGCGCGACCCCCCTTCTGAGCGACGCCGACCTCGCCACGATCGGCACGCTGCGCCTGAACGCGATGGTGGACCTGCGCTCGGACGAGGAACGCCAGCTTGCCCCCACCCGGATCGACGGCGTGCGCTACACCGCCGTTGGCTACAGCATGAAACGGCTGATGGCGGCTTCCGGCGCCCCCCCCACCAACGGCAGCGCGGTCTATCGGGGGATGCCGGTGCTGCTGACCCCGCAACTGCGGCTGGTGTTCGACCTGCTCAAGCGCAACGAAGGCCCGATCGAATACAACTGCTCGGCCGGACAGGACCGCACCGGCTTCGTTACCGCGATCGTGCTGTCCGCGCTGGGCACCCCGCGCGAGGTGATCGTGAAGGACTATCTCGCTTCCACCGCCCTGCGCCGCCCAGAATACGAAATGCCCCGTTTCGATCCGGCCGCTTTCCCGGATAACTACGCGGCGAAGCTGTTCTCCTATTACCAGTCGAAGCCCGAACTGGCGAAGCCGCAGCCGCTGATGGAAGCGGACGGCACGCCATTCCTCCTGGCCGCGCTCGATGAAGTGGAGAAGCGCTGGGGTTCGGTCGATGGCTATCTGAAGCAGGAAATCGGCCTGTCGGACGCCGACATTGCTACCCTGCGCGCCCATTATACCGAATAAATCTAATATTATCATTTGGATGAATGATAAAACCCCGGCCGGCGACCCCGGTCTGCCGGGGCGCCGCGCGTTCCTGATCGCCGCGATCGGTGCGGCAGATTGGCCACACCTTTTCCATAGTTTGTCTGGCCGCCATACAAAACAATTGGCACGCCTACCTCGCACTTGTATGCCTTCCATACAAACCAGCTGCCACGAGACAGCGCGCGAGGGATTGAAGGATGCCAGGCAGATCCGCCGCCAAAACGGAAGCCATTCCTGATGCCAACCCCGGGACCGGGCTCTTCGGCGATATCGGCGAGCGCCTTGGCTACCAGTTGCACGCGACCGACGTTCTCGCGATGGACTTGATCCGGGGCATGCTGGCCGAACTGGGCCTGACTGCCACGCGCGCCACGGCGCTGGCTTACATTCGCACCCATCCTGGATGCCGGCAGGCCGAACTGGGCCGCGCGCTCAGCATCAATCGCGCCAGCGCGATGGAAGTCGTCAACGCCCTCACCGCGCTGGGCGCGGTCGCGCCGCGCCAGCAAGGCGTTTCTCGGCGCGGCGGCATCCACCTGACGCTGCGCGGCGAGACGCTCTATGAGGAATTCCGCATGGCATCGCTGCGCGCCGATGCGGTCTCGTTCGGCGGCCTTAGCGAAACCGAGCGGGAAACGCTGCGCGTCCTGCTCGCCCGGGTGCGGGCCAGCACTCTTGATTTCACTACCAACTCCAACACCAAAGAGGGGATCTGACAATGCGCAAGGTCGCATGGAAACTGATGACGGGCGCGGCGCTTCTCGCCACCCCGTTCACCGTACAGGCACAAACTGCCCAGGCATCGGGTGAAGGCCAGTCGGCCGAAGCCGGCGCCAGCGATGCCGGCACCAACGACATCATCGTCACCGCCCGCCGCACCAACGAACGCCTCCAGGACGTGCCCGTCGCCGTGACGGCGTTCGGCAGCGATGCGCTCGCCGCCCGCAACGTCGACACGCTGGACCAGGTCGCGCGCTTCACGCCGAACATCCGTTTCGATGGCGCCGCCGCGCTTTCGGGCGGCAACTACAACGCCACTGTCTTCATCCGCGGCGTGGGCCAGAACGACTTCGCGATCTTCTCCGATCCGGGCGTCGGCTTCTATGTCGATGACGTGTACTACGCCCGCTCAATCGGCGGCGTTATGGATGCGGTGGACATCGCCTCGGTGCAGGTGCTGCGCGGCCCGCAGGGCACGCTGTTCGGCAAGAACACCATCGGCGGCGCCATGGTCATCACCACCGCACGCCCCAAGCTCGACGTGTTCGAAGGCAAGCTCGAAGCGACCTATGGCAGCTTCGACCGCATCGACGTGAAGGGCGCGGTCAACATCCCGCTGGTCGAAGGCAAGGTGGCGCTGCGCCTTTCGGGCGCGACGCTCAACCGCGATGGCTATGTGAAGCGCCTCTATGATGGCGGCACGCAGGGCAACCGCAACGCCCAGATGGTGCGCGGCACGCTGCGTCTCGCGCCCACCGACACGCTGACGATCGACATCGGCGGAGACTATACCCGCGCGCGCGAAAACTCGGCACCTTCGGATCTGCTGGCTGTGGCCAACGTCCCCGGCATCACCGGCACGCCGTTCCTCACCAACTACAACCGCTTCGTTGCGCCCACGCTGGGCATCACCGCGCCGAACGGGCAGAACACGCTGAACGCCAGCTACATCACCGCCAGCCCGTTCGAAACCTGGGCCGGTGGCCCGAACCGCAACGATCTGGACCTGTGGGGCACGCAGGGCACCGTGGCGCTCGAACTCGGCCAGGTCACGCTGAAGTCGATCACCGCCTACCGCGACATGAAGGCCTACTTCACGCGCGATGGTGACAACACGCCGTTCACCTTCCGCCAGACCACCAACCGCGACAAGCAGTGGCAGTTCAGCCAGGAGCTTCAGGCCAGCGGCAAGGTGCTGGACGACAAGTTGAGCTTCGTCGTCGGCGGCTATTACTTCAAGGAAAAGGGCAGCGACATCGCCACGGCGGACCTCGCCATCGGCCTGTGGCCCCCGCTCGCCGCCACCCCGCCCTATTCGCCGGCGGTGTTCATCCAGAACTATACCAACAACCGCAGCATCGCGTTCTACGGTCAGGCCGATTTCGAGATCGTCCCCCGTCTGTCGGTCACGGTCGGCGCGCGCTACACCTCGGACAAGAAGGTCTTCACCTCGATCAACGTGCGCCAGCGCGACAACGTGAAGTTCGTGGACGTGACCAAGGAAGCCACGTTCAACAAGTTCACGCCGCGCTTCGGCCTGAACTTCAAGGCCACCGACGACATCCTGCTCTACGCCTCGTTCTCGCGCGGGTTCAAGCAGGGCGGGTTCAACGGCCGTCCGCTCGACAGCGCGGCGGAAGTGACCCAGTATGCGCCGGAAACGCTCGACACCTATGAAGGCGGCGTGAAGGCCAAGTGGCTGGACGGCGCGCTGACCACCAACCTTGCGGTGTTCCATTCTCTGTACAAGAACATCCAGCTGACCGTGAACCAGACGCCACAGAACTTCGTGGCGAACGCGGCTTCGGGCAAGATCGACGGCTTCGAGCTGGAAACCGTGATGCGCCCGGCCAACTGGTTCAGCGCCAACCTGGCGGTGGGCTACACCCACGCCCGCTACACCAGTGTCGGCCAGGGCCTTGGCCCGACGCAGGTCCTGCCGATCACGGTCAACAGCAAGTTCGTGAAGACGCCCGAATGGACCGTTTCGGCCGGCGCCGAAGTCAGCCACGGCTTCAACGACGGATCGGACGCGCGCCTGCGCGTGGACTACACGATGTACAGCCGCATCTACAACGACGTGGCCAACACGCCGATCATCACGCAGGGGGGCTATGGCCTGCTGAACGCGCGCTTCAGCTATACCTTCGCCAACGATGCGCTGACGTTCTCGGCGTTCGGCACGAACCTCACCAACACGCTCTATCTGCTGTCGGGCAACGCCTCTTCCGGTTTCGGCCTGGCCGAAGGCGCCTATGGCCGCCCGCGCGAATGGGGCATCTCGGCCGGATACAAGTTCTGATGGCCTGACGGCTGTCCCACGGGACAACGCCAAGAATACGGGTGTCGGCATGATTGCCGGCACCCGTTTTCTTTGCCCGGACCGCGCACCGGCTGTTTCCGTCCCCACGCACCGCCATCCGGACCTTGCCCTTCGCGCCGTGCGGGGGCATAGGCGCGGACGAGTCCCAATCCCTCCGTTTGATGCGAAAGGCCCGCCGCCGATGAAGGTCCGCGTTTATGTCAGCCTGAAGAACGGCGTGCTCGATCCGCAGGGCCGCGCGATCCATCATGCGCTGGAAGGCCTCGGCTTCTCGGGCGTCAACGATGTCCGCGCCGGCCGCATGATCGAACTCGATGTCGACGCAACCGTCACCGACGAAGCGCTCGACGACATGGCGCGCAAGCTGCTCGCCAACATGGTGATCGAGAACTACCGGATCGAAAGGGTCGCCTGATGTCCTTCACGGCCGCCGTCATCACCTTCCCCGGATCGAACTGCGATCGCGACATGGCGGTCGCCATCGAGGAGATCAGCGGCGGCACCGTCCACCGCGTGTGGCACGGTGATGCCGATCTGCCCGATGGTCTTGACTTCATCGCCCTGCCCGGCGGTTTTTCCTATGGCGACTATCTGCGCTCCGGTGCGATGGCCGCGCGGTCGCCGGTGATGCAGGCGGTGGTCCGCGCCGCCGAACGCGGCGTGGCGGTGCTGGGCGTGTGCAACGGCTTCCAGGTGCTGACCGAAGCCGGCCTGCTGCCCGGCGCGCTGATGCGCAATGCCGGCATCCGCTTCGTCTGCCGCGAAGTGGCGCTGAAAGTCGAAACCAGCCAGTCGCTGTTCACCTCCGGCTACGATGCAGGCGAGCGGATTCATATCCCGGTCGCGCATCATGACGGCAACTATTACGCCGATGCCGAAACGCTTGACCGGCTGGAAGGCGAAGGCCGCGTGGCGTTCCGTTATGCCGAACCGGTCAACGGTTCGCAGCGCGATATCGCCGGCGTGCTCAACGATCGCGGCAACGTGCTGGGCATGATGCCCCACCCCGAACGCATGATCGAAGCGGCGCAGGGTGGCACGGATGGCCGCGTGCTGTTCGAAAGCGTGGTGCGGGGGCTGGTCACCGCCTGACGGCTGCTCTGGCAGGCTGGTTCAAGTCGCCTGCCTCAAGTAGGCTGGCTCAGGCGGCCGCGCCACCGCTGTGCTGCTGGTATGCGGGCGCGAACAGAGCGCGCGCATCTTCCGCCGGCATCGGGCGGCCGAAATAATACCCCTGGATTTTCTTGCAGCCCAGCGCGCGGATTACCGCCAGTTGCTCCTCGGTCTCCACGCCTTCGGCCGTGGTCGACATTTCCAGGCTGTCCGCCATGGCCACCACGGCGCGCACGATCGCCAGGCTTTCCGCGTTCTTCCGCGCCGCGCCCTGCACGAAGATGCGATCGACCTTGATTGTCGAGAACCGCATCTGCCGCAGGTATCCGAGCGAGGAATAGCCGGTACCGAAGTCATCCAGCGCCACGCCGCAGCCCAGCGCCATGATCCGCTGCAGGGTCGCCTGCGCGGTCGTGCCATCGCGCACGAAGATGCTTTCGGTGACTTCGATCTCCAGCCGGTGCGGCGGCAGCCCGCTGGCGGAAAGCGCGCTGACCACCGTGTCCGCAAAGGCCGGATCGAGCAGCTGCTCGCCCGACACGTTCACCGCGATCTTGATCGGATCGGGCCAGCGCGCCGCTTCGAGGCAGGCCATGCGCAGCACCCATTCGCCGATCGGTACGATCAGCCGCGTGTCCTCGGCCAGCGGAATGAACTTGGCCGGGCTGATCATGCCGTGTTCGGCACTGTTCCAGCGCAGCAGCGCCTCGAAGCTCACCAGCTGTTCGCTCGTGGCATCAACCACGGGCTGATAGGTCAGGTGCAGTTCGTTCCGTTCCAGCGCGCGGCGCAGCGCGAATTCCAGCTGCCGGCGTTCCTCGGCATGGGCATGAAGCGCGGGTTCGTAGTTGCAATGCGTCCCCCCGCCGCTGTCCTTGGCCCGGTAGAGCGCCAGATCGGCGTTGCGCATCAGCGTTTCCACGGTCGCCCCGTCGCGCGGTCCGATGGCGGAACCCACGCTCGCCCCCACATAAAGGGTGTGGCTGTCTACCTGATACGGCTGCGATAGCGCATGAATCACCGCCTGGGCGACATGGGCGATGCGATCCGTATCCGAAGCGTCGCGAAGGACGATGGCGAACTCGTCGCCGCCCAGCCGGCCGCACAGTTCGTTGTCGGTCATCAGCTTGCGCAACCGTTCGGAAACGAGCGCGAGCAACTGGTCGCCCACAAGATGCCCCAGCGTATCGTTGACGGCCTTGAAACGATCGAGGTCGATCATCAGGAACGCGCAACGCGTGCGCCACTTGTCGGCGTCCGCCATCGCTTCGCCCAGCGTGTCGGTCACCATCATCCGGTTGGGCAGACCTGTCAGCGTATCGTAGCTGGCGAGATAGGCGATCTTCTCGGAGCTTTCGCGCTGTTCGGTCACGTCGGAACCCACGCCGCGGAAGCCGGCAAAGCCACCATTCTCGTCGACCTTGGGGGATGCCGACAGCTCCCACCACCGGTGGCCACCATCGATGGTGACGCGGACTATGAGGTTGGAGAAGCTTTCGCGCCGCTTCAGGCGTTCCGCCAGATCGTGCAGGCTGGAATGGAATTGCCCGCTATCCCACGAAGGTCCGGCGATCAGCTGGATCAGAGGCTTGCCATCTGCCTCGTCCGGCTCGCAGCCGAGCGCGAAGGCAAATCGCGGCGATGCGGCGCGGACCCGGCGGGCCGTATCGATCTGCCACAGCCAGTCCGCCCCGCCTTCCTCGAATTCGCGCAGCAGAAGCGAAACCACCTCGCCCTTTTCGGCCATGCCTGCTTCGGCCACGCGCGCGTTCAGGAACGCACGTGCCGCCTCGATCCTGCCGGCGGAAACGATCGTCACGAACGCCAGCGCCAGCCCGCCATTCACGACCTGACCGGACCACACGAACATAACCGCGCCGGTAATGCCCACGATGCCGCCAAATAGCAGCGGCGCCAGCGGCACCGCGGCCAGCGCATAGGCCATGCCGGCAATGATCACCGTCATCACCATCCACAGGGCCAGCCGGTCCACATGTCCGAACAGGGGAAACACAACCAGCGGCAGCGTCCAGATCAAGGCCAGCGCCACGATCCATAGCGCGTGGCGGACGATTTCCGGCCTGGTCAAACGGCGGCGGTCGGCGTCGGCCAGCCCCCGATCCAGGCGCATGCCCTGAAGCAGCACAGCGGCCAGGAGAACCATCCAGCCAAGGATGAAGAGAGGAGGCGTTGCCCCGAAACTCACGAAGGCAAGGAATAGCGCCGCCAGCACATTCATGCCGACTTTCAGATACATACGACGGAATGCGCTGAAATACTGATAGCCACGCAGCCTTGCCCAATCGCCTTCGACCGGTTCGTCAAGGCCAAGAACGGCCATGACCGGCAGACTGCGGGGCAGTGTCTGAATCGAGAGCGACGGCGGCATTTGCACGCCTTCGCCTTACCGCGCAAACCTTGAACAATGGTAAGCGGGTGTTGAGCGACAATCGGGATTTTCGGATGTCTCGCAGAGACACGAGGAAACGGCTCTGCGATGAGACGACAGACGTCCTTGAACCGCGCCGGGTCTGCGGCTGCCATCGCGCGCGTGGTGGCGGCAGTATAACATTGATCTTCGGCTTCGGCAGGCGCGATGTTGCCGAGCCTGCGGCAAAGCCGGCGCGGTTCAGCCTGCCCTAATTCGTTTCGGTGAAGTCGAAGGAGCCGCGACCGACAGCGATCAAGGCCTCCATGTCGGCCATGTGACTCGTCGCCGGGGCCGCGCTCGGCAGAGCCCCGTCCGTGGTGACTACCTGCGCTCCGCGCATGAGCGTGCGATGGACGGGGCAGTGATCGGCAATCTCCAGGAGCCGGGCTTTCCTGGCCGGATCAATGTCGGCATCGAACTCGATCCTGCGCGTGAAAATATCCGGTGGGTTCGACGCCTCATCGCGGCGATGGCCGACAGCGGTGCACCTTACTTTGACATCCCAGCCTTTGCGCTCGGAATAGAGCTGTAGCGTCATCGTTGTGCAGGCCGCGAGCGCCGACGCCAGCAGTTGGTAGGGGCTTGGCCCGGATCCCAGGCCGCCAACCTCCACCGGCTCATCTGCCATGAAATGCGCGCCGCCGGCCGTGATCGCCAGCTGAAACCGCCCGCTGCCTGTCTTCTCCGCAATGGCTTCGTCGCGCTTCTCGTCAATCCTCATCACTCACCCTTTCGAACTCCAGGTTCCTGCGTGCTCTGCATCGAGAATCTCGCCAACTACTGTCATCGAGTTGCTACTCCGAGCTCGCCTTGGCTTGCTTCCCGTCCACATCATGAAACGGGTCCCCGGGTAGCACGCCTCCCATGCATGCTGACCACCCAGCTTCTTACAGACAGCCTGGATGATGTGCGAACCCAGTCCGCGCTCTCCGCCATTGAGGTGACCAATGCCAACACCATCGTCCTCGACCGCCAGACGCCAGTCTCCGGATGGCGTTGCGTCGAAAAGGATGCGTACCTCGCCGGGATCTTCCACGCGGTAGGCGTGCTTGCAGGCATTTCCTACCAGCTCGCTCACCATGATCGCGAAAGCGGCGGCATGTTCGTTGGGAAGGTCAAAGTCGTCGGCTTTGACCGTGATTGTCCGGCGGTCCCGGCCATCGGACACCAGGGCGCGGAGGGAATCGCCCAGTTCATCGAGGAAAACGCCGAGATTGACGGTCTCCGCCAGGGGTTCGCGGTACAGCGCCCGGTGGACGCTGGCCACGGCGTGAATCCTGCGCTGCGTTGCCGCCAACACGATCGCTGCCTGCGGGTCGGAGACGGTGCGCCCATCGAGTTCGACGATCGCGGCGATGAGCGCGAGATTGTTCGCGATCCGATGGTTCATCTCGGAATCCGCCAGGACCTCCCCCGAAGGATGCAGCATGCTCGGGTTCATTGTGCGTTCCTCCACTCTCGCCCGCACCACGGGTCGAGGACCTGGCGAGGACGGTTTGCCTCCGGCGATCCGAAAACTTCGTGTCGCTGGCGCTACCTTTCCCGTGCGGGTGGTGCTCACTGCAAGCAATGTAGCCGCGAAGGGGAAGCGATGGGACCGCCCTACCGGATCAGGGCGCTCATACATTGGTATTGCGAACTTCGCGTCCTGACTCTAGCGACCGAGGCTCGGATTGAGAAAGTCCCAGACCTGGGAGATCACCACCGATCCCTCGCCCACCGAAGACGCGACACGTTTGACCGAGCGGGCCCGCACGTCGCCTACGGCAAAGATGCCCGGACAGGAGGTCGCGTAGGACGATGCGGCGCCAGCGGCATCGCCCGTGACGACGAAACCTTTGTCATCGAGTGACACCAGCCCCGACAGCCAGTCCGTGTTGGGCGCAGCTCCGACCATCACGAAGAGCGAGCAAGCATCCACCACCCTCTCATCCCCGCTGACGACATCCCGTATAGAAATTCTCTCCAGACGCTCGTCCCCTTCGAGGGAGACGACCTCGGCTTGGTAATCGATCGTGATCGCCGGATCCGCCTCCAGCCTGCTCGACAGATAGCTGGACATGGACGCCGCAAGCGAGCTTCCGCGGACCAGCACCCTCACGCTGCGCGCCGAACGGCTGAGATACATGGCGGCCTGTCCGGCGGAATTTCCCCCACCGATCACGACGACGTCACCGCCATGACAGCTGCGCGCCTCGTTCTCCGTCGCCGCATAGTAGACGCCGGCTCCCTCGAGTTGGGCGAGACCGCGGATTGGGAGGCGTCGATACTGTACGCCGGTCGCGACCACTACCGCCCTCGCGCGGACAGCTTGCCCGCTGTCGAACGTGGCGCAGAAGTCGCCGTCGTCGAGACGCTCGAGAAGGGATACGCGCCTTGGAACAACGAAGCGGGTTCCGAACTTCATCGCCTGGACTTCGCCACGCCAGACAAGGTCTGCGCCCGAAATCCCGGTCGGGAACCCCATGTAGTTCTCGATGCGGCTGGAGGTGCCGGCCTGCCCCCCGACCGCGGTGTCCTCGACCACCAGGGCGCTCAGACCCTCCGCGCCAGCATAGACACCCGCCGCGACGCCGGCAGGCCCACCCCCGATGATGACGACGTCGAACACCTCGTCATCGACCAGTTCACGGCCGATACCGAGTAGGCGAGCGACACGTTCTGGCGTCGGATCCTCGATGACTGTCCGCCCGAATATCACCATCGGCTCCGTTGAGGTGCTCGAACAGCTGCGTGCCGCCAGGACCGCTTCGTCGCTGCCGGGCACGAGCGAGGTGAAAGGGATGCGATTCCGGCTCGCGAAGTCCGCGATCCTGCGGATCGCCCGGTCCCTGTCTTCCCCGATGAGAATGAGAGCGCCATCCCGGGTGTCGAGCTGACGGCGGCGTCGCGCGGCGAAAACCGTGATGATGATGTCCGACATCTCCGGGATGTGCGCCATCAGGCCCAGCATCGTCTGCCGATCGACTTCGATGACCCGTGTCGGCTGCGCGGTCCTCAACAGCATCGACCAGTTGCCGCCGTCCAGAAACGCGATCTCGCCCATGAACTGTGTCGGGCCGAGTGTGGATGGAAGGTGGCGCTCATCGGTGAGCGGGTTGACCACCTCGATCTCGCCCTCAAGGACATAGATGAAACGGTCCGCGGGTTCACCGGGCCGCGCGACGAAGACACCCGTCGGATACTCCCTCACCACTCCCGATTTGCGGAGAGCCTCTACATGAGCAGCCAGAAGCGGCGTCCGCTGCATCTCCTGCAGATCTCTTCCGATTGTCTCCATGATGATTCAATTCCACGTTGAGAAAGGGACACCCAATGGCGATTACCCTACAAGTCGCCTGCCAGGATACGCTCGATGCAGTCGATCAACTCGTCTGGGTCGAATGGCTTTCGCATGAAGCAACGGACGCCTTGCGCGATCGCTTGCTGCTTCACCTCCGGGCTCGGAAACGCCGTGATCAGTATCAGCGGCACGGCCTCTTTACGGAGTATTTTCGCCAGCTCCAGACCGCTTGTCCCCGGCATCTGTACATCACTGATAACGAGATCGAACCGCCGATCTCGGTCAGCAAGAAAGATATCCGCAGAGCCGAAGGTCATGGCGTGGATGCCCATGCTCTCGATGAGACTTCCGAGCGCCGACGAAACGTCCTCGTCATCATCGACGACCGCTATCAACCGCGGCGACCCATTGGGCGGTGACGATTCAACCAAAAGACGGTCTCCCTTTATACTCGACCATCTCATGCCGGATCGAATCGACAAGAAGCACTGCGCCGGCGTCAGCCGTCGTCATCCAAGCATCGTACAACGCCTGGCCCGTTCAGTTGAACCATACCGTGGTATTGGCGCCACGGTGGCACCGGTCAGGGGATCCCCGTTCAGCCTTGCTTTCACGACTTATGCGCGTGGCGAAATTCCGATGGTGTCATTCCAACTTCGCGTCTGAAGCTCGTCGAGAAATGCTGTGCGTGGCTGAATCCGCAGGCGAGCGCCACCTCTGTTATCGAAACGTGCGCGTGGGCGAGCATCTCCTTCGCGCGGGATATGCGGCGCTCCTGAACGAAGCGAGCCGGCGTCTTTCCGGTTGAGGTTTGAAAGGCACGGGCGAAGTGCCGAATACTCAGCCCGACGATGCCAGCGAGTTCGTTGAGACTGATGATCTCATGAAGCCGGCTGTGGACGTATTCCTCGACTCGCCGGAGCGCTGGCGCCGGGATACCGCCCTTGACGATTGTCGGCTTGTGGACACCGTCCATTATGCGACGAATGCGAGCGACAGCCTGCAGCGCCCACCCCTCCGCCATCAGGCTGTAGGTTGCATCGTCACGCCAACCAAACAGTTCCTTCACGCTCCTCTCCAAGGGTTGGTCCGTGAAGCTGGCAAGCGGTTGAGAGAGCGTGAAGCGGCCTCTGTCCTCGAACAGGGACAAGTCGATGAAGGCAGCGCGGTACTGCGTCGTCGGGTGGCAATAGAATTCGCCGGAAGCCTTCAGTTCCGGGGGGATGAGAGTGAGACTCCCGGAAGCTCGCTCGGTCTCGACCCGCGAGCCTCCGATATCGAGCGCGTAACGCTGAAAGCCCGCATCCCAACAATATAGAGCGACACGGGGCTGCCGGAGCAGCCAGCTTATCGGTTCCCGGGAATGGCGTGTCAGTGATTCGATGCGAACCGATGGCGAATCCTTGGGCACCAGAGACACGGTTCCGCTGACATCGCGATAGTAGTCGCTTCCCCCGGCGTTGTGGATGCTGTCCTCAGAAGACCTTGATGAGCCCGCGCTGTCAGTCACCGCAGACAACCTGTTGGCGATCGCCACTCGGTCCGCTCCGCGCTTTCTGTCCGTTTCGCGTATGTCGTGTCCTTGTTCTGCAATTCGCTCGCCAAGGGGGATGCTATCCAGACAGTCGAAACAAGGAGACCACGACGATGGAAATGATAGCCCTGTCAACGCCGACCGAAGATTCCCCAGAAGTGCCGATGTAAAATTCCCCAGTCCAGGCTTTCGGTGATCAACCGTATCGGTGATCGAGGGGGCGCTCCTTTGGTGGCCTTCCGCGCCGGCGTGGCGG